>JBECKT010000120.1:0-29122 GCA_040235405.1 Alcanivoracaceae bacterium | reverse complement strand
CTGTGATCCGGTGTGGCGCCTGCCCAGGCGCCACACCGCCACCGTCAGGGGCAACACCAGCAGACACACCAGCACATACGGCGCCAGCGGCGCAATCTGATACAAGCCCGTTCCCAGTACCGGCCCGAGAATATAGCCGAGCGCCGGACAGGCACTCATCATCCCTGCTACCGCCCCCTGTTCTTCCACGCCAACGCGCAGGCTGGCGGCACTACTGACGCCAGGCATACCCAGGCCCAGCCCGAGACCGACCAGCGCGATGGCCCCGGCTGCCACCGCCGGCATCGGTGCCAGCAGCAGGATCAACGAGCCAACACCGATCGCCGGTACCGCCACTTTCAACAGCGTCACCGGCGCCCAGCGCAGCTTCTGCACGATCACCGCCTGGGCCAGCAGCGAGGTCACTGCGGCCAGCATCATCGCCACACCGACTGCAGCGGCGCTCTGCACCGGCGTCAGTGCAAAGCGGTCCTGATACATGAAGCCCAGCGTCTGCTGCACCATGGCAAAGCAGAGAAACATCACTACGCCAATCAGCAACACATCAATCAGCCTTCGATCAACATAAGCCGCCAGACTGGCACGAATCGCATCCGCCACTGAGAATCGATACTCAGGCTTTGGCCGCTGCAGAATCCATGGTGACTCCGGCAGCCGCCGCCACACCAGCACCGCCATGGTCGCGGTAATCAACACCACCACATACAGCGGCATCACCAACCCGAACACCGCCAATGCCCCACCCAGTGCCGGGCCGACAATGGTGCCGAAATTATGCGCCGCACCAATCTTGCCCATGCCGCGAGTGCGCTCCGCAGCACTGGTGACATCGGCGATGTAGGCCGTCGCCGCCGGTGGCGACGCCGCCATCACCAGGGCCTGCAGCACCCGCGCCAGCACCAGCATGGCCAGCAACAACGAACCACTGAACCAGCCCCGCAAGCCCCCCTCGAAGGTCAGGGCAAACAACAGTGTGCCACCGGCATAACCACTCAAGCCGATCACCAGCACCGGCCGCCGGCCCAGGTGTTCGCTAAACCGCCCCCACACCGGGCTGGCCAGCGCAAACGCCAGCGCCGAACAGGTAATGATGAACCCGACCTGAATATCTGCAAGGCCCGTTGCGCGGCCCAGCGACGGCAGGATCGCGAACACCAGTGTCTGGCCCATGCCGGTCACAGCGACGGCGAGCAGCAGCAGAAAGGTGGAAGGTTTTAGCGGGACATCAGACATGCAAGCAGGCCAGGGCAGACAGGTCCGGCATGCTAGCGCCGATGCTGCGGCTTAAGGAATGGCAGGTTCGGCGTCGGGTGACCAATCAGATCACGAGAGCAGATAGCGCCTGCCCGTAGGAGCCGTCGATCGACGGCGAAAGACTTCGCGGCCGGTCGGCCGCTCCTACGGACGTGGTGCATGGTAACGTCTCAGGAAGCTTGCTCGTACAGCGGCCGCGACAACTCCGCCCAATCAATCTCACCGTCATTCAACATATTCTCGAACTGCAGTATCCCGAGCGCCTCAAACTTCGGCCGCACCGCATCTGTCAGCAAGCCGATCCGCTTCAGATTCGGAATCACCCGGGTAAACAGCAAATTACGGAACTGCTGCATCAGATAGGACTCCAGCACCCGCTCCCGTGCCGCCGGTACATCCCAACCGAAATGCTCGAACACCTCGGTACTGATCAGCCGCTCACGCATCACCACACAGGCCTCGTAAGCAAACTGGGCGCGGTCCTCCTTCTCCTGCTCCGACAGCGTCTGGACAAAGTCCTCCAGATAATTCACCCCGAAGGTGACATGACGGGCCTCGTCGCGCACCACCAGCGTGATGATATCGCGCAGCAGCGGATCCTGTGCGGTCAGCTTCAGCGTATTGAAGGCAGCCAGAGCAAGCCCCTCAATGATGATCTGCATACCGATAAACTTCAGATCCCAACGCGGATCGGACAAGATCTTGTCGAGCAGCACCTTCAGGTTCGGATTGATCGGGTACAGAATGCCGATTTTTTCCTGCAGGTACTTGATAAACACTTCGACATGACGCGCCTCGTCGAAGGTCTGCGAGGCGGCATACAGCTTGGCGTCGAAGGTCGGTGCGCAACTGGCCAGCTGCGATGCCACCAGCAGGGCGCCCTGCTCGCCATGAACAAACTGGGCCAGCATCCAGGCCAGGTTGTGCCAGCCGAAGCGCAGTTTTTCGTCGTCGGACATGGACTCGAACGGTTCCCAGCCAACAAACGGATTCATGTTCTGGTCGAGCGGGAGCTGGTCATGCGGGAAGGTGCGGCTCCAGTCGATATCCATTTCCGCATTCCAGTTCAGCTCCTTGCCAAGCCGGTACAGTTTCCGGATACGACCATCAGCGCTGGAATAATCCCAGTTGTAGTGGCCGGTCAGCGGAGTCTGGAAGATCTCCACCACGTCTTCGACATGCTCGGTGGTCAGACGTGATTCAAGGTCATCATGGCCGGGACCGTGCCAGCTCTTGTACACAGTGACGTCGGTCGGCGGATGGTTCACCTTGCGGATATTCATATTGCACCTCTTTTGTTGTTATGGGGTGTTGCGCCCGGGACTGCTGCATGACTATCCGCTCGACACTAAGCCTGATCTGCCGGAGCGGCAATGTCGCTCAATGACAATTCGGTTGCCGCCTGTCGCCTTATCACAATTTATGCCACCAGCCGACGTCTACGACTGCGAGCTGTCCTCGGACAGCAGAAAATGCGCCCGGGCAATGGCGATCGGTTCGTCGCGGCGGGTTTGCCAGGCCTCGATATTCACGTTGCCAACCCGTCGCCCCAGGCGCGTTACCCGGCACTCGGCAAAGGTGTCCCTGAACAACCCGGCGCGCAGATAGTCGATGGTGAAATCAATGGTTTTCGGCAAGCGCGGCTCGCCCATTTCCAGCAACAGGAAAATCAGCGCCGCCTGCTCCATAAAACCGGCCAGCGCGCCGCCGTGCAGCGCCGGCAGGGTCGGATTGCCAAGGTTGCTATCAGCTTTCTGCAGCACAAAGGTCAGTTCCTCGCCGCGCGCTTCTATACCGATACCGAGAAACCGCGCGTAGGGCACCCGCTCGACCAGTGCCTGATAGGGTTGTTCGCCGCTGCGGCAGGCAGCGATCAGGGTTTTCAGAGGATCACTCATGCCTTCGACTTCCTGAATTGGTTTTCCGACGGAATTTTCATGCGCATGTAGGTGGCAAGCCCGGTGGTCACCGGCTCGTCCTCCTGACCTTCCTCGAATGCGCTCAGACGGACAAAGGCAACGTGCTCACTCAGGCGATAGCACTCGGCAATGCCGATCAGGTTCTTGCCCTTTCCCGGCGCGCGCAGATGGTCAAGACGAAAATCGATGGTCGGAGTGATTTCAAACTCCGGGTAGATCCGGGTGACAACCGCCAGACCTCCCACCTGATCAAGGAAGGCAAACACCGCGCCGCCGTGCAGCACACCGGTATCGGGGTTGCCCACCAGCTTTTCCTGCCACGGCATCAGTGCGCGGACGCGCTGTTCACTTGCATCTGTGACTTCAATACCAAGCTCCGCCGAATGGCGCACTGAAGTGACAAATCGCCGGCAGATGTCGAGCGGGGTGTATTTCGGGGTGGATTCGGAAGTCACGGCGGTCAATGTCCTTGGTTACACAGTAGCGCAAGATTAACAGCCTTGACCTGTCGGCGATAACCCCGCTGGCGCAGCAGTAAGGAAAACCATGCCCAGCAATCCGTTAGACATGCTGAAAAGCGGCTTCCAGGCCGTCGCTCACGCGGTAGAACGTCGTCGTCACCCGCAGCGTTTTATCCTTACCGACAAGACCCCGTGGGTGGAGATCTGCTGTGATGGCATCATGGCGGTACGGCATTACTCGCTACCTCCGATGGACAGCATCAATATCGACGGACAGCCACTGCCGGTCTGCCGCGAGAAAAAACCGGTGCCGATCCTGCTGGTGCCAGCGCTCGGCATTCAGCCCTGGACCTTCGACATCATGCCCGACCGCAGCATGGTCCGTTACCTGATGGCCCGCGGTTACGATGTCTACCTGCTCGATTGGGGCCAGCCGTCCCACTCCAACCGCGAGCTGACCCTGGACACCTACGTCAACCAGTGGCTGCCGCAGGCCGTTGCTGCCGTGCGCGAGCACGCCGGCAGTGAGCAGATCAGTCTGGTTGGCTATTGCATGGGCGGGCTGCTTTGCCTGATGTATCTGGGTGGCCATCCGCAGGCGCCGGTGCGCAATCTCGCCACCATCGCCAGTCCGGTGAATTTTCACAAGAGCGGACTGTACGGCAAGCTGCTTGGCCTGTTCAGCCTGCCGTTGCTGAAAGCCCATGACTGGTTCAGCCCGCGCCTGCAACCGCTCGATACCCGGCTGTTCCACATTCCCGGCAACCTGCTGTCTCTGGGCTTCAAGCTGACCAACCCGCCGGGCGTAGTAACGGCCTATCTGGATCTGGTGAAAAACATCAACGACCGCGAGTACGTCACCGAATATATGACCATGGGACAGTGGTTCAACGACATGGTTGATTACCCCGGTGCCACGGTCAGGGAAATCATCGGGAAAATGCTGATTGCCAACAGCATGGCCGGCGGCAACATCAGGATCGGTGAGCGCACTGCCCAGCTTGATAATGTCCGCTGCGACTTGCTGGCGCTGGCCGGTGCCAGCGATCGCATTGTCACGATCAATGCTGCACGGGATGTGCTGCGGGTAATCGGCAGTCGCGACAAGCGCTTTGAGGTGGTGCCCGGCGGTCATGCCGGGGTATTTGCCGGCAGCAAGGCACCGGATCACAGCTGGCGGATTATCGCCGACTGGCTGGCAGAACGGTCGGTCTGATCAGTTTTCCAGTGCCATCAGATCAGCGGTGATCTGACTGCTGTAGCGATGAAACAACAACGGCACCTTGGCGGAATCCGGATCGTCCAGCTCCGGTACGGCACTGCGGATAAAGCTCCAGCGGGTACGAGTCTGGGCAAGCAGCCGTGACAGCCGGTCATCGCCCCTGTAGTGCGCTTGCATATTTTCCAGGCTGCGATCGAACTTCATTGCCTCTTCGGAGAAATTCAGTGCCGGCTCGCTGGTCCCGGTATTGATGCCGGCGGAAGGAAACGCCGTCAGGGCAAGGTACTCCGATGCCAGGCGTTGCAGGCCCAGGCCCATCTCCAGCAGGTCATCGTGTGAACCGGCGCTGGCAGATTCGGCCAGCGCCCGGCAACGCTTGCTGATATCGACTACCAGCGTGTTGAGCTCGCTGAATGCATTGAAATCGGCATAGCCAAGCGTTGCCAGCGGGTTGTCCAGGGCACGGGCCGAGAGCTCGTCCCACAGCGCCAGCAACTCGCCAGCAGTGGTCAACGTATCGCCCTGTGCCTGGGCGCGAACCCGTTCCGCATAGGTTGCCCCTTCGGCGAGGATCGATTGCAGCGCACTGATATCTTCCGGCGCATTACCGTTGATGGAGAGCTGGTGGAATCCGGCCCGGGCACGCCAGGCACTTAATTCCAGCAGCAGGGTATCGCTGCGGGCAATCTGTGCTTCTGCCAGAGAACTGAGCAGCAGCACTACCACAACAAAAATCCGTCTCATCTTGCACTCCGGTGAACTGATTCGGCGCCCGCTGGAATTTACTGCCGAGCCATTTCCGACGCCATGTTTAGCGACTCTACCATCTGACTGGAGTAGCGATGAACCACATATGGCACGGAGTTCTGGTAGAACTTGACCAGCGACTCGCGAATAAAGGCCCACTTTGATGCTACAGAGTGAAGCTCACGGCTCACCTCGGGGTTGCCGGCCCAGGCCTGCTGCGCTGCCTTCAGACGTGCGTCGAAATCCGGTACCGCCTCGACAAACTCCAACCGGCCCTCTTCCGCGCCGGTTCCGATGGCACCGCCCGCATCAGGCGCCGATGCAGTGAACATGTACTCGGATGTGATTTGCTGCAGCCGCACTGCCAGATCAGCCAGATCCTCACCCTTGCCGCCAGCCTCCTGACGACGTTCGTTCAGCACCTCGCTCAGGTTCAGAGCCGCATTCTCGAGATCAACGATGGTGTAATGATCGGTGTAGCCCAGCTCGGCGAAGGTGTTCTGACCAGCCAGGTCCCGGTAATCCTCCCAGCTTTCCTTCACGGTATCGATAAAAGCCTGCTCTTCTTCGGTGGCGGCACTTTCTTCAAGCGCAGCGAGCACATCTTCGGCATCCCGGATCACCTCCTCCAGCTGCTCCAGATAGACTGGATCCCCCTGCATCGCGGAATAAGCGTGAAATTTCGCCCGAACCTGCCAAACATCCAGAGCCAGACGGTCCAGATCCGTTCGGGCAAGCGCTGCGGGGGTATTGGCCGAAAACAGCATCAGCGGCACGGCCAGTGCCATCAGAAAACGTCTGCTCATAGTCCTCTCCTTTTTTATTTATTATGGCCATCAGCCTACCCGGCGGATGCCAATTTGTCATTGTCCGGTTCTCTTCAGGATCCTCTCCAGTTGCTCCCACTGCTGTTGCTGGGTTTCCAGGCCGAGACCGTTGAGCAGCTCCGGAGCAAATTCGGAGAACACAACAGAGGCGAAGGAGAAAAAGGTCATCAACACGGCCAGCCCCCACCAGAACCCGCCAAACACCTTCACCAGTATGCCATTTGGCGGGTTCGGCGTGCCGTAGCTGTTCATCCCCGGTTGCCCTGCTGCCGCCAGCAGATACAGCATCGCCAGTGGTTGCAGCAGTGACGAAAACATCAGCAGGGAGCCGCCGCCGCCCAGCCAAAGCACCAGCACCGGTGCGAAGGAGATCAGAAAGATGACCAGTGCCAGCCAACCGCTGTGGCCGAGATCGTGCAGCCGTCGCACCATCAGACCGACCATGTAAATCACCATGGCCAGCACCATCAATACCGCCACGACGACAATAGCCAGAGTGACCGCCTCACCGCCTTTTTGCAGGCTGCCGGCAAATACGGCCAGCAGGATACCGGCCAGCGCAACCACCAGCATGGCGGACAGCTGATAGCAGGCGTAGCGCAGCCGATTCAGGCGCTGGCTCAGCGACAGCGGCCGCACTTCTTCGTAAATGATATGGCCCTTGCCGCCAGCATGGCCGGCCCGCGGTGGCGAATAGGGAGATTCCTGATCCATGTGAAAGCCCTTTTCAGTGGTTGTTATCGGTACTGTCACTGCTGCCGTTGCTGCCGGCGTCGGCTTCGCCCTGCTCCCAGGCCCGGAATGCCTGCAGATCCCGGCGACACATCTGCACCACCTTGCCGATCAGGGCAATATCGTCCAGCAGGCCAAAGGCAAAGATAAAGTCCGGCAGTGCATCAAACGGCATCAGGAAATACACCAGCGCGCCGATCGCAGCCAGCAAGGTCGATGTCGGCACCGCCCGGTAGCGGCCGCTGGCCCAGGCCCGCACCAGTCGGGTCAGTGCCATGACCTCCTCAAACGCCTCGCCAAGCCGGCCGCGCTGGCGGCTGGCCCGCTTGCCGGCCCGCTCGGCCATGGCGCCAGCGGCCTGCGGCTCGGCAAGCAGATGCTCCGCTTCAACCTCGGCGCGATGTTCGGCCTTGCCGGAGGACATGGTTATGCTCCCTGCTGCGCCAGTTCCTGATACAGCGCTGCGTACTCTTCAGTGAGCTTGTGCCTGGGCGACATATAGGCCAGTGGCATGCTGCGGTCATGGGATTCGCGCATGATGACACTGGATGACAGCCGGTTGGCCAGCATCGGCAACCCCTCGGCGACCAGCTCATCGACCAGCTGCTGCGGCAACCGGGCCCGCGGCTGGAACTGGTTGACGACAATTCCCTCTACCCGAAGCTCGTCATTATGGTCGCCTCGCGCTTCGTTGATGTTCTCCAGCAGGGTGTAAAGCGCCTGTCGGGAGAAGGCATCACAATCAAACGGGATCAGGCAGCGGTCGGCACCAATCAGCGCCGACAGGGTATAAAAGTTGTAGGCTGGCGGGGTATCAACATAGATCTCGTCAAACTCGCGCTCCAGTGTCTTCAGCATGCCTCGCAGTTTGTAGATCTTGTGCTTGCTCTCCAACAGGTGCTCGACCTCGCCCAACTCGGCATCGGAGGGAATCAGGTACAGGTTCTCGAACGGCGTCGCATGGACATACTCGCGCGGCTCTTTTTCCTTCAGCTTGAACGACAGGGTCTGGGCAAAAAAACCGCCGATATTCGGTTTCGGCCCTGCGCCATCGTGCCAGGCCTGCATGCCAAGCAGATACTGACTGGCGTTGCACTGCGGATCGAGATCCACCACCAGTACCTTCTTGCCCTGACTGGCTGCCACCGCCGCCAGGTTGACGGTGATGCTGGATTTGCCGACACCACCTTTCTGATTGAATACCACCCGGCGCATGCCTGACTCCCTGCCGTAACTGAACGTTGACGCAATCATACACAGGCTGGCGCCGCTGCGGCCACCGAAGCGACCAGGCCTGCCGCGCCTCTCCCGGGAATCGCCGTCGATCGACGGCTCCTGCGGGTTTAGCTGGTACTGATACGCCGCCCTTCCCGCATGGTGACAAATTCTTCCGCCGCGGTCGGATGAATGCCAACGGTGCCATCAAAATCCTGCTTGGTCGCACCGGCGCGAATCGCCACGGCAAACCCCTGAACGATTTCGCCGGCGTCGTCGCCCACCATATGCAGGCCGATCACCTGATCGCTGGCGTCATCGACAATCAGCTTCATCAGGGAACGATGCTGGATATCGCCCAGCGTGTATTTCATGCCACGAAACTCGCTGCGATAAACCCGGATGGCGCCGTGTTTTTCCAGCGCCTGCTCCTCACTCAAGCCGACCGTGCCGATATTCGGATGACAGAACACGGCAGTGGGAACAAGGTCATATTCCGGCGCCGGACCCGCCTGGTGCGGAGCAAACAGGTGCCGGGCCAGCCACATACCCTCAGCTAACGCCACCGGCGTCAGCTGGACCCGGTCAATCACGTCACCCAGCGCATACACGCCGGGCATCGAGCTTTGCAAACAGTCATCGACCTGAATGGCGCCGTTCGCCGCCAGATTCGGTGATTCTGTTGCGAACAAGCCGTCGATATTCGGCACGCGGCCAGTGGCGTAAAACACCGCATCGACTTCAAGCTGCGAACCGTCAGCAAGCCGCAGAAGCCGACACTCACCTGCGACGCTGACTGACTCGACATCCGTGTTGAAGCGCAGATTGACGCCACGGTGCTGCATCTGCGCCGCAACGAACTCGCGAATCTCCCGGTCGAACCCGCGCAGAAAAAGATCGCCGCGATAAAGCTGGGTCACTGCGCAACCGAGCCCGGACAAAATCGAAGCAAACTCGGAGGCGATATAGCCACCACCCACCACCGCCACCCGATCCGGTAATGCCGGCAAGCTGAACAAGTCATCCGAAATCAGGATATGTTCCCGCCCCGGGATATCAGGAACAAACGGCTTGCCGCCGGTGGCGATCAGAATGTTGCGCGTTTCCAGCAGCTCACTGCCAACGCACACCCGGCCCTCGCCAGCAACGCTGCCATGGCCCTCAATAATGGTGACGCCAGCGGACTCCAGCAAACCCCGGTAAATGCCGTTCAGCCGGGTAATTTCCCGGGTCTTGTTATCGCGCAGGGTCGGCCAGTCGACGCCGATATCCGCATCCACCCTGAAACCATAATCGGCAGCGAGCCGAAACAGGTCCGGAAAAGCGGCGCCATAGGAAAACAGCTTCTTCGGTACACAGCCGACATTAACGCAGGTGCCGCCGAAGAAACGATTCTCGACAATGGCGACGTTGGCGCCCAGGCCAGCCGCAATGCGCGCTGCCCTTACCCCGCCCGATCCTGCACCGATAACTACCAGATCAAACACACAATACTCCCGAGTAGGAGCGGCTGACCAGCCGCGAAAAGCCTTCGCCGTCGGTCGACGGCTCCTACGAAGAGATTACTCTGGAATCCGGGACAAGAAATTACATTTTCATGCGAATAAACGGCTCGCCGGCAGAACGTCGACCTTCGCGCAAATAGATGCCCTTGTCCACCGGCGGCCACAACTCGCTGAGCGACACCGAGCGCGGCCCGCCGGTCACCATGCGGGCATGGTGACGGCGCAGCTCGCGCGGTTCCACCACGCCGCAGGCATGGGCAATCACTTCCACTTCCTTGACCAGATGACGATGGTACTGGTAAACCCGCTCAGCCTTCTCGACCGGCACCAGACCACGCTGCAAGCGAGGATTATGGGTGGTCACCCCGGTCGGGCAAGTGTTCTTGTCGCACTGCATCGCCTGAATACAGCCCAGAGCGAACATATAGCCGCGCGCCGATACACAAAAATCGGCGCCGAGCGCCAGCGCCCAGGCGACCATGTTCGGCGTGGTCAGCTTGCCCGCCGCCACCACCCTCACCCGCTCGCGCAGCGCATAGCCCTGCAATAAATCCACCACTAGCGGCAGCGACTCGGCCAGATGCAGGCCGACATCATCCATCAGCGACATCGGCGCGGCGCCGGTACCACCATCACCGCTGTCGATGGAAATATAATCCGGTGCCGACTCGATGCCACGACGGTGAATCTCGATAAAAAGATCCTCCAGCCACTCCCAGGAACCCACCACCAGCTTGATGCCGACCGGCTTGCCGGTGACATCCCGCACCCGGTGAATCATGTTGAGCAGGTCCGTCGCGCTGGCAACATCCGGATGACGATTCGGACTGATAGATGGCTGTCCCGCCGGAATGTTACGGATCGCGGCAATTTCCGCGCTCACCTTGGCGCCGGGAAGAATCCCGCCCTTGCCGGGCTTGGCGCCCTGACTGAGCTTGATTTCGAACATTTTCACCTGTTGGTGGGCTGCCATGGTCTGCAAACGCTCGTCACTCAGGTTGCCGGCAGTATCGCGGACGCCATAACGGGCCGTACCAATCTGGAAAACGATGTCGCAACCACCTTCAAGGTGCCAGGTCGACAGCCCGCCTTCACCCGTATTAAGCCAGCAGCCGGCACGCGCCGCGCCTTTCGACAACGCCTGCACCGCAGGCTTTGACAGCGCACCGTAGCTCATTGCCGAGATGTTGTGCAGCGCCCGGGCCACATAAGGTTGCCGCGCATGGGGGCCAATCATCATCGGCAGTGTCTCGGCCTTGTCCTTGTCCAGCTTCGGATAGGGATCATTGAGAAAAATCACCCGCCCCGGCGCCAGCATGCTCTTGGTAGAACCGAACGGCACCATGGTCGACAGGTCTTTGGCGGCGCGGTACACCCAGGCTCGCTGGGCCCGGTTAAACGGCAGCTCTTCACGATCCATGGCAAAGAAATACTGGCGAAAGAACTCGCCGAGATGTTCGAAGAAATAACGGAAGCGACCGATCAGCGGGTAGTTGCGGCGAATCGCGTGGGCTTTCTGGAAAAAGCGGTCATAGAACCACATCAGGGCACCGACCAGCAGCAGGCCCAGTACAGCCAACACCACGACCAGCAGGAATATGTTTACCAGCGCGTCGAGCCAGCCCTGAACTTGCTGCGGTAACATGGCCATACCCCCGAATCTTCTATTTTCTGCAGGAGCATTGATGGGTGGCGAAAGGCTTCGCGGCTGATCAGCCGCTCCTACAAGTGACCATCATTGTAGGAGCCGTCGATCGACGGCGAAAGGCTTCGCGGCTGATCAGAACGCATCGCCCGGCACCCGCACCCAACCTTCCATCAACACCCGGGCGCTGCGACTCATGATCGCCTTGGTGACAGTCCACTCGCCGTTAACCTGCTTTGCCTCGGCGCCGACCCGCAAGGTGCCGGACGGATGACCAAACCGCACCGCTTCGCGCTCGCCACCACCGGCGGCCAGATTTACCAGGGTGCCGGGCACGGCCGCTGCGGTACCGATGGCCACCGCCGCAGTGCCCATCATGGCGTGATGCAGCTTGCCCATGGACAGCGCCCGGACCAGCAAGTCCACGTCGGCTGCCTTTACCGTCTTGCCGGACGACGACACATAATCGGTCGGCGGTGCAACGAAGGCAATTTTCGGGGTGTGCTGACGCTTCGCCGCGCCGGCCAGATCACTGATCAGGCCCATCTTCAGGGCACCATAGGCGCGGATAGTTTCAAACCGTGCCAGTGCCTTGGGGTCGCCGTTGATGGCGTCCTGCAGCTCGGTGCCGGTGTAGCCGATATCAGCGGCATTAACAAACACCGTCGGAATACCGGCATTGATCATGGTGGCCTTGAAGGTGCCCACGCCGGGCACGTCGAGATCGTCTACCAGATTGCCGGTCGGAAACATCGAACCGCCACCCTCGCCTTCGCCTTCATCGGCCGGATCCAGAAACTCAAGGACGATTTCCGCCGCCGGAAAGGTGACGCCGTCCAGCTCAAAATCACCGGTTTCCTGCACCTGGCCGTTGCTGACCGGCACATGGGCAATGATGGTCTTGCCGATATTGGCCTGCCAGATACGGACAACGCAGGTGCCGTTTTCCGGAATGCGGGCGGCATCCACCAGGCCGGCATGAATGGCAAAGGCGCCCGCCGCAGTGGACAGGTTGCCGCAGTTACCACTCCAGTCGACGAAAGCGGTGTCGATTGACACCTGACCATACAGATAGTCGACATCATGATCCGGCTGGCTGCTTTTCGACAGGATCACGCACTTGCTGGTGCTTGATGTGGCCCCACCCATGCCATCGGTGTGCTTGGCATACGGATCCGGGCTGCCGATCACTCGCATGAACAATTTGTCCCGCGCCTCACCGGGCTGCTGGCAGGAAGCCGGCAGGTCCTGCAGGCGGAAAAACACACCCTTGCTGGTGCCGCCACGCATATAGGTGGCAGGAATCCGGATTTGCGCAACACTACTCATCATATTCCCCGCAGGAGCGGCTGATCAGCCGCGATTCTTGCCAGATCATTTCGCCGTCGGTCGACGGCTCCTACAGCACCGTAGGAGCGGCTGATCAGCCGCGATTCTTGCCAAACCATTTCGCCGTCGGTCGACGGCTCCTACAACACCGCAGGAGCGGCTGATCAGCCGCGATTCAGGCCACATTGCCTTCAAGGAAATCCTTGGCAAAACGCTGCAACACACCGCCCGCTTCATACACCGAAAATTCTTCGTCAGAATCCAGACGGCAAGTTACCGGCACCTGAACGGTTTCACCGTTCTTGCGATGAATGACCAGGGTCATATCCGCACGCGGTTTGCGCTGGCCAATCACGTCGAAGGTTTCCGTGCCATCAATGCCCAGCGTTATACGGGTAGTGCCCGGTTTGAACTCCAGTGGCATCACGCCCATGCCGATCAGGTTGGTACGGTGAATGCGCTCGAAGCCTTCGGCAACAATCGCTTCAACACCGGCCAGGCGCACGCCTTTGGCAGCCCAGTCGCGGCTCGAACCCTGACCATAGTCGGCACCGGCAATAATGATCAGCGGTTGCTTGCGCTCCATGTAGGTTTCAATGGCTTCCCACATGCGCATCACCGTGCCTTCCGGCTCAAGCCGGGTCAGCGAACCCTGCTTCACTTCACCGTTCACCACCGCCATTTCATTGATCAGTTTCGGGTTGGCAAAGGTGGCGCGCTGCGCGGTCAAGTGATCGCCGCGGTGGGTGGCGTAGGAGTTGAAGTCCTCCTCCGGCAGGCCCATCTTGTGCAGGTATTCACCGGCCGCCGAGTCCATCATGATCGCGTTCGACGGCGACAGGTGATCGGTGGTGATGTTGTCCGGCAGCACTGCCAGAGCACGCATGCCCTTCATGCTGCGCTCGCCCGCCAGGGCACCTTCCCAGTACGGCGGACGACGAATATAAGTCGACATCGGCCGCCACTCATACAGCGGTGACACCAGCTGGGTGGCGGCCTCGCGTGCCTCGAACATCGGGATATATACCTGACGAAACTGCTCCGGCTTGACCGCTTTCGCCACCAGCTCGTTGATTTCCTCGTCGCTCGGCCAGATATCCTTGAGGCGGATTTCCTTGCCGTCTACCACACCCAGTACATCCTGTTCGATATCGAAGCGCACGGTACCGGCAATAGCGTAAGCCACTACCAGTGGCGGCGATGCCAGAAATGCCTGCTTGGCATACGGATGGATACGGCCGTCGAAGTTGCGATTGCCGGACAGCACTGCGGTGGCATACAGATCACGATCGATGATTTCCTGCTGGATTTTCGGATCCAGCGCGCCGGACATGCCGTTACAGGAGGTGCAGGCGTAACCGACAATGCCGAAGCCGAGCGCTTCGAGATCGCCCAGCAGGCCGGCTTCTTCCAGATACAGTTTGACCGCCTTGGAGCCCGGCGCCAGCGAGGTTTTCACCCACGGCTTGCGCACCAGGCCGAGCCTGTGTGCATTACGCGCCAGCAGGCCGGCGGCAACCACGTTGCGCGGATTCGAGGTGTTGGTGCAGCTGGTAATGGCGGCAATAATCACCGCGCCATCCGGCATCAGGCCCTGCGCCTCTTCGGCCTGCGCCTTGTCGAGATCGACAGCGATGCCGCGTGATTTCAACTCGCTCACCGGCAAGCGGCGATGCGGGTTGGACGGGCCGGCCATATTGCGCACCACGGAAGACAGATCGAACTTCAGCACCCGCTCGTACTCGGCGGTTTCCAGTGCATCCGCCCACAGGCCGGCTTCTTTGGCGTAGGTTTCCACCAGCTTGATGTTTTCTTCGCTACGGCCGGTCAGACGCAGGTAGTCGAGCGTCTGCTGGTCAATAAAAAACATCGCTGCGGTGGCGCCATATTCCGGCGCCATATTGGAGATGGTGGCACGATCGCCAATGGTCAGCGATGCAGCGCCTTCACCGTAAAACTCGAGATAGGCACCGACAACCTTTTCCTTGCGCAGGAACTCGGTCAAGGCCAGCACCAGGTCGGTGGCGGTAATGCCCGGCTGCGCCTTGCCGCTCAGCTCGACACCGATAATATCCGGCAGTCGCATCCAGGAAGCGCGACCCAGCATCACGTTTTCGGCCTCCAGGCCGCCAACGCCGACAGCAATCACGCCCAGCGCATCAACGTGCGGGGTGTGCGAATCGGTGCCGACACAGGTATCCGGGAAAGCCACACCGTTATCGTTATGAATCACCGGCGACATCTTCTCCAGATTAATCTGGTGCATGATGCCGTTGCCCGGTGGAATCACATCGACATTCTTGAACGCATACTTGGTCCAGTCGATAAAGTGAAAGCGGTCCTCGTTGCGACGATCTTCCACGTCACGGTTTTTCGTGAACGCTTCCGGGTCGAACCCTCCGCACTCCACGGCCAGGGAATGGTCAACAATCAGCTGCACCGGCACCACCGGATTGACCTTGGCCGGGTCACCGCCCTGCTCGGCAATGGCGTCGCGCAGGCCGGCCAGATCGACCAGTGCGGTCTGACCAAGAATGTCATGGCACACCACCCGCGCCGGGAACCAGGGAAAATCTTTTTCGCGCTTGCGTTCGATCAGCTGGATCAGGCAATCACGAATGATCGCCGGATCCGCCTTGCGGACGATGTTCTCGGCATAAACCCGGGCGGTGTAAGGCAGTTTTTCCCAGGCACCGGGCTGGATTGCGTTCACCGCTGCACGGGCGTCAAAGTAATCCAGCGCCGTGCCGGGCAGGGATTTGCGGTATTCAGTATTCATCGCATCACACTCAATCGGAACATAAGGGCAATTCTAATAATGTAGGAGCGGCTGATCAGCCGCGATCGGTTATTTCAGGCTTGTGCCGTACTTCAACGATAAAACAATCGCGGTTGATCAGCCGCTCCTACAGGTATATCAATCGCGGGTGATCAATCAAGGTCGGCAGGTAAATCAGCCGCGGTCGGCAATCGGTACGACCTTGCGCAGTTCTTCGCCGGTGTATTCGGCGCTCGGACGGATAATGCGATTATCCGCACGCTGCTCCATAACATGGGCGGCCCAGCCGGTCAGCCGGCTCATCACGAAGATCGGCGTGAACAGCTTGGTCGGAATGCCCATAAAATGATAGGCCGAGGCATGGAAGAAATCGGCGTTGCAAAACAGCTTCTTCTCGCGCCACATGACTTCCTCGCAACGCACAGATACCGGGTACAGCACGGTGTCGCCGACATCGGCCGCCAGCTTCTCGGACCAGGCCTTGATAATGGCATTGCGCGGATCCGAGGTGCTGTAGATGGCGTGGCCAAAGCCCATGATCTTTTCCTTGCGCGCCAGCATACCGAGCATTTCCTGTTCGGCATGGTCCGGGCTCTTGAACTTCTCGATCATGTCCATGGCCGCTTCGTTGGCACCACCGTGCAGCGGGCCACGCAGCGAACCGATGGCGCCGGTGATGCAGCTGTGCAGATCCGACAGGGTCGAGGCACAAACGCGAGCAGTAAAGGTCGAGGCGTTGAACTCGTGCTCGGCGTACAGGATCAGCGATACATGCATTACCCGCTCGTGCAACTCGTTCGGCTTTTCGCCGCGCAGCATGTGCAGGAAGTGGGCACCGATGGAATCGTCATCGGTATTTTCATCAATGCGCACACCATCGTGGCTGAATCGGTACCAGTAGCAGATGATCGACGGGAATACGGCCAGCATGCGGTCGGTAGCATCCTGCTGCTGGGAGAAATCGGCTTCCGTTTCCAGATTGCCGAGCATGGAGCAGCCGGTACGCATCACATCCATCGGGTGGGCGTCTTTCGGAATACGCTCGAGCACTTCTTTCAGTGCCTGCGGCAGGCCGCGCAATTGTTTCAGTTTGGCCTTGTACGCAGCCAGCTCGGCACTGGTTGGCAGATGGCCTTTCAGGATCAGGTAGGCAACTTCCTCGAACTGGCAGGTTGCCGCCAGATCCTTCACATCATAGCCGCGGTAGGTCAGACCCGAACCTGACTTGCCGACGGTGGACAGTGCGGTCTTCCCCGCTACCTGGCCACGCAGGCCGGCGCCACTGAGTTGCTTTGCTTCTGCCATGGTGTTTCCCCTGTTTCAGTCAAATTCATCAACTGGCAACTGATTGCCAACTTCACTCGCGGCTGGTCAGCCGCTCCTACAAAACCCGTAGGAGCCGTCGACCGACGGCGATCAGCCTTTGCCTTTGGCGAACAGTTCGTCCAGCTTTTCCTCGTAAGCGTGGTAGCCGAGGAAGTCATACAACTCCATACGGGTCTGCATGGTATCAACCACGTTCTGCTGATGGCCATCATTACGAATCGCCTGATATACATTCAGCGCCGCCTTGTTCATGGCGCGGAACGCGGAAAGCGGGTACAGCACCATGGTCGCACCATTGGCTGCCAGCTCATCGCGATTGAACAGCGGCGTGGCTCCGAATTCTGTGATATTGGCCAGCAGATGGGCGCCGCCAATGCCTTTGGCAAACGCCTGATAGTCTTCCAGAGTATGCACCGCTTCGGCAAAAATGCCGTCGGCACCGGCGTCCAGGCAAGCTTTGGCACGCTCTACCGCCGCTTCCAGACCGTCTTTCTGGAATGCATCGGTACGGGCAATGATAAAAAAGTCATCATCGGTTCTGGCATCCACCGCAGCCTTGACCCGATCAACCATCTCTTCCTTCGAGACGATCTCCTTGTTCGGGCGATGGCCGCAACGCTTCTGCGCCACCTGGTCTTCAATATGCACAGCACCGGCGCCGGCACGAATCATTTCTTTGACAGTGCGGGCAATATTGAAGGCGCCACCCCAGCCGGTGTCGATATCCACCAGCAGCGGCACTTCGGTGGCAGCAGAAATACGACGCACATCTTCAAGCACGTCATTGAGGCTGGTCATGCCAAGATCCGGCAAGCCGTAGGAGGCGTTGGCAACACCGCCACCCGACAGGTAGATGGCCCGGTACCCTACCCGCTCGGCCATCATGGCGCAGTAGGCATTGATGGTGCCCATGATCTGCAGCGGCTTTTCTGCCGCCAGGGACTGGCGAAATCGTGCGCCGGCACTCGTTACTTTGCTCATCGTTTTCTCCGTCTGTAAATCTGTGATTTTCGCGGCTGGTCAGCCGCTCCTACGGGTTGTTCGCCTCGATATTTTCGCGGGCGCGGCTGATATGGCGGCGCATCAGCAGCTCGGCCATTTCGCCATCGCGGGATTCAATTGCTTCGATAATACGACGATGCTCCGCCAGCGCCTTCTGCGGCCGGTTGGCGGTCATCGAGAACTGGTAGCGGTACATCCGCACCAGATGATATATCTCACCGATTAACAGATCGATCAGGGTGCGGTTATGGCTGCCCTGAATAATGCGGTAATGAAAATCCAGATCGCCTTCGCGCTGGAAGTAGGCAGTGTCTTCCTTCAGGTCCTGCTGCTGTTCATGCCGGGACAACAACTCACGCAGACTGGCAACGTCATCATCGGTCATGTTCTCGGCCGCCAGCCGGGCGGCCATGCCTTCGAGCGCCTCGCGGACCCGGTATATCTCGATCAGATCGGAGGCCTTGAGTGACGCCACCCGGGTGCCAACATGGGGCACCCGCTCCAGTAGCTTGCGCGATTCAAGGCGACGAATGGCTTCACGTAACGGGCCACGGCTGACGCCGTAGCGGGCGGCCAGCTCGGTCTCGCCAAGCTTGGTACCGGGGGGCAGCGCGCCCAGAACAATATCGTCCTGCAGCCGGGAAAAAACCCGGTCAGCCAGCGTGCGGCTGTCCTGCAAGGCAGTGTCCTGAGCGGAATCTGACATGAAATCGGCCCGTTGTAGACAATATGGTGCAACGGGCCGGTACTCTAGCGGGCTATCAGGGGGGATTCAAGGCTGGATTGTCAACAATCCAGCCTTGTTGCCAAAATCAGCGACACGAATCATGGGGCCACCCCTACCGGCTGACAGTTGCCGACGACACCATCAAGCGCCTCGCCTTGCGCCGCACCACCCTGAAGGACGCGAATCCGGTGGCCGGTCTCATCAACGGCATTCTCACGACCCACCTCCTCCGCCAGCCGTCCTGCCTGATAAAAATCCTGCCAGAATGCACGCACACCATCCTTGAAGTTCTCATCTCCCAGACGACGCATGGGGCGCTCCGCTGCGGTAAGGTCAATACGGCCCTGAATCTGGGTGCCGTAGTGCGGCACTGGCGGCATCGCAGCACCGGTTACCAGCGGGTCACCATTCTCGGCCGAGCCCGTCATAAACAGCACAACGGTAACGGTGTTGCCAGCCACATCGTCCGGGTCATCCGGATTATCTTTCAGAGTGCGCGAGATAAAGCCTACTACCGCTTCGTTATCAGCGCCTCCCAGGCCGTCGTCACGGGTCAGGGTAACCGGATCCAGCGCCCGGCACTCTCCCCGGCGGTCGGTGACAATCGAGCCATCATCCAGAAACTGGACATTGAAGAAGCCGGCGGCAAAAGCATACCCGGCACCACCCCGAGGCCGTTCCTTGCCAACGTAGTCACCCGCCAGGGTTTTCATGTCAAGCGCCGGATCCGTGTCCGAACAACCTGACTCGCCACCCGGCTGGTTTTGCGGGTTCGGATTGCGCGGGTCGCACTGATCGTTGTCGTAAAACTCCTGATAGTTCAATCCGGGACCAATTTCTTTCGCGGGAATAGGCAGGCAATTAATGTCGCTATCAGCTTCAGTTGTTGTGCAGGCCTTGTACAGGGTTAGCCGATAAAAATCCGGCAACTGATTGAGCATGGCTTCGTCCAGCACCGCGCCAACGAAACCGGTACGGGCCACCCGGTATGGCGCATCTGAAAACTCCTGCTCCAGCGCATTACCCCTGAACCGGGCCCAGTCGGCAGGCTTGGGCACATAGATGCCTGAAGCAGGGTACTCAAGCCGGAAATCAGTAATACCGTCATTCAGCAACTTGTTGTCGCTGGCAACTGCGCCGATGATTCTCCCCTGAAAGAAAAGGTCCACACTGCTTTGCGCGGTGCTTAGCACAGACCGGGCGTTCCAATCATTATTATTGTTACTGTCATTGAGCAACAAGGTGTCACTCAGCAGGGAATCAGAATTCAGCGCCAGCAGATTCAGTGTTCCTGCGGCATTATCGCTGCCCGACGGGCCGAAAATCGCGCCGACCCCTCCAACCGAACCATCCGGCATAACAATAAAAGGCAATACGATGCTCAGGAAGCCGAGCTGGCTGTCATCCTGAAACAGCTGGGCATAGAAGCTTGCTTCATGCTCCAGCGAAAACAGGCCAATACGGGTACGATCTGCGGCAACCTTGGCCAGGCCCACACCAATATCGGCACTATCCGGAAGGTCCTTGCCAAGCAGGCCCTCTACCCAGTCGTCCCAGTGATCGATGAACAGGTTGTAGTCGCTCTGATTGAAATCAGTCTCGGGAGCGGCGGAGGCGTTGTTGTGGGCAGTCGGATCTATGGTAATCACCCGGTCTCCGGATGTCTGATCCAGAGCAAACAGAAACGCAGCACGATTCCGCACCGCCGGATCAGAGAATTCACGCCGTGCCGGGGTTGTCAGGGGCCTGTCAGAGCCGGTTGAATCCATGACATTAATCGGAATCAGGTCGGCCAGCGCCACCTGGAAGAACCCTGTGCCGCCGCCGCAGGCTTGCCCGGTGGAGCCCACGCTACGGCCGGTACACATGGGCAGATAGGCAGTCCCGAGCGAAATTCGGCGTTCTCCGGGCAACGCGCCGCCAATAAAAAACTCGACACGATCTGCGGTCGGCGCGCAACGGGCGATAAAGGGCTTGAGCCCATCATCCGGGACAGATGAAGATGACTCGGTGCAGCTGTAACCGATATTGGCAATATTGGCCGTACGATATTCGCCTGGGCCAACCTCGATACCGACCACCAGTTCAATCTCGACAGCCTCCTCACCAATATCCGGAATCGGCGCCGGCCCCGGGCGAGTATCCCGGATCGGCCCGCCGATGATCGCGTCGCTGAAATCCTCACCACCATTGCACCCGCTCAGTACCAGAAAGGCACTCAGCGTCATTGCAGACAAACAAAGCTTTGCAGTTTTCATTGCCAATCCTGACAGTCACTGGAAACAGCCTGCCACGGCTGTTTGAATGGCGCTATTATGCCCCGCCGGGCGGCACAATACTGCCGACAAAATGCCTGAGCTTTCATAAGGTTACAAAGGCACAACGGCTTATTACAGAACCTTCAGGGAGGGGCGGCACGCAGCGCCCTCACCAGCAGCTCGCCCTGGAGTGCCAACGGCTGTGAAGGTTCAGCCCAGTAGTACTCCCCCGGCAGAACTTCAGGCCGGCCACGAGCGGATTCGCCAGCGTAGCCCAGATACAACACCAGCCACACCGCACCGGACTCCACCGGAACCTCGCCTTCCAGATAACCCAACCGTGCCCAGGTCTCCGGATAACGGCGGCTGAACAGGTTATCCACCAGCAGTACCGGCGTGCCCTGCTCGTTCAGGAACACAGCCTGAGGATGGAGGTAACCCTGCCCGCCGAGAAAGGTCTGGAATCTTACCGCAGCGACACCGGGCTGCAAGCGAATCGCCGCAGCCGGGTGGCGAACAGGCATGGAGACCCAGTCCCATGGAGCACCGAATGATACCAGCAGTTCCTGACCCGGTTTCAGTTCTTGCGCCCGCTTGAGCGGCTCAACACAACAACGCTCCGGCACTCCCTCGACACGCTCGATGAAGCCATCGCCCCCCGGCTGTATCACTTCATAGCCTTTGGGGGAAGCCGACTCCGCTTCCCGGGCGGCAATCAGATCAACCGACTGGGTAACCCGGTAACCGGATGCATCGGTATAGCTGACGAAGCGATCCCTCTGACGCTGCTCCAGCTGCTCGTACACAGCTTCGTCGCTGGCGTACTCAACCTGGTCAAGCGCAGCCGCATCCAGAGGCGCCGGGGCCGGATCGTTCACCCCGGCAGCCTGCTCCTCATCAACAGTCCCGGGCTGTTCAGCGGCTTGCCGCTGAACAGTAATCAGATTGCCCTGGGCATCCACATAAGAGTAGAAACCGCCCGGGGACGGGCGGTTAGTGGCGCAAGAAACGATCAGGACACACAGCCCGATCAGGGAAAAACGGCTCATCAAAATGCAGTTCTGAAGGCTAGTCCGATCATGTTAATAGTCGCTTCTGTCTTGATATCCAGCCCGGCAAAGGGGTTATAGACCAGATTGTCTATTCCCTCGCTGTTGCCAAAGGTACTGCTATTGGCAGGGATGTTATCACGGCTACGCAAGGTGGCGATGCCCAGATCAATATCCGTATCCTTGTCCCACTTGTAACCCAGGCCGAGGCTGAAATATTGCGCCTCATTGATCGGCACCATCGGATTGCGGCGATCATCGGGAATGGCAGATGCACGGGGCTCGTAGCCACCGCGCAACTGCAACCGGCCGGTCAGATCGTACTGCACACCAAACGCCAGATTCCAGGTGGACTGGAAGCCGAGCGGAAATGCCAGCTTGGTTGCCGTCGAACCGGGCGAGAACAAACGCGCCAGCGCCGTCACTGCTGTTGCCTTGTCAAAGTTGAAGTTAAACGCATCCCACTGGCTGTAATCCACCCAGACAGCATCAATATTAAACTGCCAACGCTCAGTGGGCCGTACCTTGATCCCGGTCTGAAAATGCGCCGGCATGGTCAGCTCCATATTGATCAAGCCGGTTTCGGTCTCACCGATACTTGACGGAATACCGAGCACAGCCAAAGCAATCGCACCCGTGGCACTGCCGCCAACACCATTAATGGTTTCCCGAGTGGCATTGGCATACTTTACGGTGAAATCACCGTTCATATTCACCTTTGCTTCAGAGTGCCATACGGCGCCAAAGGCAAACCATTCAGCAGGCTCCCACAGCACCCCGAGGTTATAGGACGGACTCAGGCGTTGATCCATGGCCACTTCCAGCGAGGCCAGATTCTTGAACGGGCCAAGCCCCTCATTGGGACGACAGATGCCAAACAGGATCAGATCAAGGGCGACGTTGCTTTCGCCCTTGAATGGCGCACAAATACTTTCGTCGACGATGCGGGTAAAGCCGAGCAGCTCGTTCGGCGCGCGGAAATCGGTCTCCAGCATCACCGCCTGATAGGACAAGCCGATAGAGGCACCGAGATACAGGGTGTCAGTGGCCTTGAAGCCGACCGACGGTGACAGGTAGGTGATCCGCTCCAGCGCAACACGCCTACCCATAAAGTTGCCCGGGTCATCATCGGCACGGTAAAAACCGGCTGCCATCGGCAAATACGTCGCCGTGGCGAAGGTAAACTTTGAACCCGGCGGACGAATGGCGAATGACGGTATCGGGCCCGCAATCAGCGGCCCGGGAGGCAGATCTACCGAGTCATTCAGAATCGGAATATAAAGACTGATGCCCTCAACCGTGCTCTGACCAGTACGAAATTCACGGCAAAAATCCGCTCCATCTCCGGGCGCGTCCGCACATACTACCGGGTCATCGGAAAAACCAAACACGTTGTAATCAGGCGGTGCACTGAACTCCGAATTCAAGCCAAAATCAACCCCAAGAAACTGCAGGTCCATGCGCCGGCCACGCAGCTTGCCCAGGCCGGCCGGATTGAAGTGGATCGCCATAATGCCCGGCGGGTCCGCTGTCACCGCATGGGCCATACTCATCGCTTTCACATCGACAGCGATATTGGTCGCGAGCTGGGCGCCGGCGCCGCTGGCCAGCAGCAACCCGAACGCCGCCACCCCGCCCCGCACTTTACGCAACATGAATTTGCCTGTCGTGATTGTCATTCTTGTCTTCCGGCTACAGCCATTATTTCCGGAATCAGGCGCCCGGTTTGAAGCCGGTGAAGTCCACCGGAATGTTGAAGCCCATGAGTACGTCCGGAGAATCCTCGGTCAAACCGAACCCAAAGCTGAAATTGATCACCCGGTTAGAAGAAGTACGCAAGCCAAGCGACATGTTCACGACACTGGAAGTGGAGTCAGAGCTACCAACGCGGGGGCGGACCGTCTCCCCCAGGTCGTTAAGCTCCTCATCGAACTCAAATACAGTCTGGAAATTGTAAGACTGCTGATAGCTGGCACTGAGTGACACTTCGTAGCTCAGTGCGTAAGCCAGACCAAACGAGAAGCTGATGCTGTCACCGGTATCGAGCGACTTGAGGGTGCGGTCGCCACGATCCTGATTCAGGCCTGAAACATCAAATGCATGGGTGTAACCGACCGATCCGAACAGAACCACCGGATCGACCACTTTGCTCATCGACACGCCACCACCAATGGAGTAATAGCCCTTGCCGCTGGAAACCTGACTACGGGTGTTAATCTCGTACGGGCTGTCGCCAGTAGCCGTGGAAAGCGTGCCGAACAGCGTGGTATTGGTCGCACCGGCCTTGATCGGGAACGGCTGGTAACGCAAACCGAAAGAGATATCACCGAGCGCGGCAGTGGAAACATCCTTCTCGGTATCGTACTTGTACACCAACGGCAGGTTGGTATTGAAAGTCAGGTTATTCCAGACGCCATAATCCAGCGACAGGGCGGCACCAAAGGAATGCTGGGAATCGTTTTCGATCAGGAACCGGGTAATACCGGAATCCTCGATATTGATATCGATCCGGTTGTCACGGAAGTGGGTGTAACTGCCGCCAAAATTCATCGACATCTGGCCGGACCGCAGCAGGGAGTATTGCTTCTCGGCAGCCTGGAATACTTCCTCAAGATTACGCTCCTGAGTCACATCGCTTTCCTTTTGCTGCAGCGCATCACGGGCCTCGTCCACGCTGTCTTCCGCACGGACAAGCCCGGCCGCCGCCAACAGACAGCACAGCAGCGCCCCGTTGCGGATGACTCCCCCATCAGTTTTCATGCGTGTGATCCTTTGTTGTTCTGATACAGCCATTTTGATCTGTCACTTCTGATTGAAATAGGTGCGGGTCGGCACGTTGATAACACGCACATCGCCCCACTCGTCCTCGATGCGTACCCGCACCAGCGATGCCGCACGATCCGCCTCGTTTTCCATCGGCTTGGTGAACACCGGAAATTCCTGATACACGATATGGCTGATAGTCCGCTCATCTACCAGGCGCAGATCCCACTCGGTCAGTGCCAGACCATCCTGCGGCTCGAAACCGTTCGGGAACACGATAAACAGCACATTGTCCGTCCAGATCTCCTGGAATTTGGTTTCGGTGAAGCTGATGTTGCCAAGCGCGGGATCGGCCACATACACATGGCCGTCGCGGTATTCCTTCAGCACCACGAAATGTTTGAAGCCACCGTAATGGATCGGCACGATGGCCGGGTGGTCAAGCTTCCGGACGTCTTCGAACTTCGCCCGGAACCCACCACTGGGGTGACCCAGCGCGGTGGCCAGGCGTTTCATATCAAGCAGGGAGAAGCCACGACGCTCAACGATTTTCTCGGTTTCACCAAAGCGCAGCAGGCCCTCCATGATCTGGCGCTCGTCAAACTGACGGCCCAGATACTGGTTCAACACAGTGGTTAAAGCGGCAGACCCACAGGAGTAATCAAATGCCTGACGGACCAGATTCTGATACTTGAAGTCGGATACCGGCTTGACGACCAGGCCGCGCTCGTACACCGCCCCCATGTCACCCACCGGGTGTTCGTAGTAGACATACCCTTTGGGGTACTCATCCACCACCATGGCCTGATTCAAGGCCACAAAAATCAACCCCACTCCCAGAATAGTTGCCAGCATCAGAGGCGGCCCGGTCCTTTATTGTTATGGATTGCTGTGTCGGATCGAGAAAAGCGACTTGGCAATGCTAACCGTCTGAACGGACAGTGTTTGTAGGGATTTTGTAAAGCCAACACATGGCCCCGGGCATCATCAAAAAAGGCCCGGCAAGCCGGGCCTTTCTGAACCGGGCAACAAGCCGAAGCTTAGTGGCCGCTGATGGTGATGGTCTGGCCGGACATGTTCAGGCCCGAGATGTAGACATTACCAACCGACGGAGCCAGAGCCAGCGGATCGCTGTTGTCACCCAGACGCACGCCCATCAAAGCAATATCCATATCAGCCAGAGCGGCATTGGTGCTGACCACCAGACCTGCATTGGTGACGTTGGCAGTAATGCCATTCAGATCAACATTCCGGATCGATACCTGATCCATGAACACCGAGCCGCCACCACTGGCACCCAGATCATTCAGCACAAAGCTGTCTGCGGCGTCACCCAGAGCACCGATATCAATAGTGAGAATGGACGTGGTTGCGATTGCCAGGAAGTTAGCCGCACCAGCGCCCAGCTCGATACCGAGATCCAGATCGTTCAGGGTGATAGACACGTTCTCCAGCAGCGGAGTAGCAGCTGCAACTGCGGCTACCTGAGTATCCAGGTTGGTAAAGCCGGCGGCAACGTCGCTGCCATCGGTACCAGCAACAACATGCACATCACCGGTTTGTACCGTCAGGGTCGGAACGTTGACACCAACACGCAGCACCGGGCCTATGGCATTCTCGCCACTGTCGATAAGCACGTTTACAGTACCCGTCAGAGAGTTGCCTACCAGCAGGATCATACCCGGATTCGGCGCGCTGGAAGCAGCACCGAGGCCGTCAGTGTCTTCAATACCGACGTTCAGGCTGGCGTTCAGGTTAAGACCGAGGGTAATACCGTCCTGACCGGTTACGCCGGACATGGCGGCGTCATCCAGAGCTTCCATTGCAAAGCCGGTCATGGGCAGCGCAGCAATAGCAGAAACCAGAGCGAGTTTAGTGAACCCTTTCATTTTGTTATCTCCTCGTGTGCACACACGCGTTTATTATCGGTATGGGGCGCTGTTTCAGCGCACAAACAAACAGTAACACGGTGATTACAAACTGCCCAAGGGTAATTTCACTTTACAATCACATTCCGGAATCGCAGTAAAACACTGATTTTTAAGGATATTTAAAAAACAACAAAAAAACAGGCCGTGGCCGTGGCCCGATTTGCCGGGGCGGCCTTTGTAACGCCTGTTACCACCCGTAACACCCGGGAACAGATCCGAAACAAGCATGACAGTCCGAACTGGCCTCTACTACAGGAATATTGCTGCGCCCTTATAATCCCCGCTTTTCAGGAGCCCTGCCCGATGCTGATTAACCGCACTGCACCGACCGCCGCCTGGCATTGCGGGCCAAACCTGCATGCCGGCAGCGATCCTGTCGCCGTACTGCGGCAGCCGGCGGCAGAGCTGGCCACGCTGGCGGACAGGGTAGCCGGCCATATGCGGCCGGGGCGAACCGCCGTTGGCCTGCTCCGCTACGATGCCGCCTTGCCGCGTAGAGCTGCCCTGCCAGCGGCCGCGGAAGTGCATATCTTCGACAACGGCAGTATTACTGCGATCACCGCAGAAGACTTGCAGACCATTGCAGGGGAACAACCGTTTTCCCTGACCATGCCGTTCAACAGCGACATGAGCAGGGAGGATTATCAGCACAGCATCCAGCGCATTCACCGATATCTGCGTGCCGGTGATTGCTATCAGGTCAACTTTGCCCGACGTTTCCGCAGCCACTTTCAGGGCAATGCATTTGCCGCCTGGGCGAGGTTACTGCTGCAACACCCGGCACCGCACAGCAGCTTTTTCCAGCTGGGTAACGGCGATGCCGTGTTCGGTGTCTCGCCGGAGCGGTTCCTGCGTATCGACGGCCGCGCCATCGTCAGCCAACCCATCAAGGGCAGTCGGCCGCGCGGCAACAGCGCTGAAGACGACAGGAAAATTGGTGAAGGGCTACAACGCAGCAGCAAGGATCTTGCCGAGAACCTGATGATTGTCGATCTGCTGCGTAACGACCTCGGCAGGATCTGCGTCGCCGGTTCGGTCACTGCGGCGCCGTTATTCGAGCTGCGCCGCTTTTCCAACGTCCAGCATCTGGTGTCTACCGTGGCCGGCACCTTGCGCGATGATGTGTCACCGCTACAGGCATTGCTGTCCTGTTTCCCCGGCGGTTCCATCACCGGCGCGCCGAAAAAGCGGGCCATGGAAATCATTGATGAACTGGAGCCGGTACCGCGCGGGTTCTACTGTGGCAGCCAGTTTGTTCTCGACAGCGATGGCAATCTCGATTCAAACATTCTGATTCGCACCTTCCAGACCCATGGCAATCAGATCATCTGTCACGGCGGCGGCGGCATCGTGATTGATTCCGATGCCGAGCAGGAATATCAGGAAAGCCTGTTCAAAGTGGAAAAATTGATGGCCGCACTGTTGTAGGAGCGATCGACCGATCGCGATACGCTCGGAGAAATCGCGGCCGAAAAAATCGCGGCCGGTCGGCCGCTCCTACAGGGTGGCGTCTTGGATGATGAACTTGTTGTTGCGTGCCACCTGTGTGACCTTGCCGAACTGGCGCCGCAGCGTGGTCAGATAATCCAGATGCGCATTGCCGATCACCCTTAGCACGCCACCCGGTTTCAGTTGCCGGCGGGCATGCCGGAACAGCATCCGGGCGACGCCGTCATCCACCGCATGGCCGCGATGGAACGGCGGGTTAAGCAGAATCAGATCGAACCGCTGCTCCAGCCCGTCCAGACCATTACCGAGATGAAACCGCACTTCCCTGCCCGGGAAAATTCTGCCGATATTGGCGCTGGCGCTGGCCAGCGCCAGCGCACTTTCATCGCAGCTCCATAATCTGGCGGCGGGGTTCTGTTGCAGCGCCATCATGCCAACCACGCCGTTGCCGCAGCCAAGATCGCAAATATCGCCATCAATACCGGCTGGAATGTGCTGCAGAAAAAAGCGTGCGCCGATATCCAGCTGCTGCCGGGAAAACACTCCGGCATCCACGCGCAAACGCCAGCCCGGCTCTGGCAGTGTCAGCCAGCCCGGTTGTGGTGCCGGCACCGGGCTGGCCGGCACCCGGCCACGAAAGATGCGCGCCTTGTGCCGCCCGAGGCCGGCCTGCGGCTGATCAAGATAGCGGCCCAGCACATCAAGCAGGTTGCGCGGCAGATGCTTGTCCATGCCGGCCAGCCACACCGGCGCAGCGGCCGGCAGCGCGGCAGTTACCGCGGCCAGCTGCCATTCCAGCAGCGACAGCTCTTTCGGCACCCGGATCAGCGCCGCCGAGGCCGGCGCCAGTGGTTGGTCTGCCCAGCGCCAGGCCAAGGTCGACAGGTCGATGCCGTTGTCGGCGGCATTGGCTTGCAGCGCGGCATGGGCAACAAAGGAATCACCACTGGCCACCAGCGGCCGCTGGCCAATCAGGGCCAGG
>JBECKT010000057.1:0-3477 GCA_040235405.1 Alcanivoracaceae bacterium | reverse complement strand
GTTCATTTCTGTAGCACCCTCTGTAGCAGAGGAGTGCAGAAAATCTCTAAGACCCTAATTTATAAGGGAAATGGTGCCGAGGAGAGGACTTGAACCTCCACGCCCTTTCGAGCACTAGCACCTGAAGCTAGCGTGTCTACCAATTTCACCACCTCGGCAGGTGTTGAAACTCTGTCACCAGAGCGCGCGTATTCTAGAGGATGAAAGCGGCTTGTCAACGGCAGCCTGACAGTTTGTCGGCGGAAAGTGCGCTTTGCTGTCGAATCCCCCGGCTATGGAGTAAGCTGGGCGCAGTATCTATCCCGGCGGGGCCACTTTCAGAGCCGTCCGCCCCCACGCAAGGAAGTATGTCCCGCCATATGGCAAAGAAAAAAAGTTATCAGGACCCCCACGCCGCCCGAGAGGCGGAGCGTTATGACAACCCCATCCCCAGCCGCGAGCTGATCCTGCAGGTACTCGACGAACAGTCCCGGCCGCTGGCCATGGAAGAGCTGCTCAAGCTGCTTAATGTCGGGGGTGAGGAGAGCGAGATCGCGTTTGAGCGTCGCCTGCGGGCGATGATCCGCGACGGCCAGCTGGTGCGCAATCGCAACGGCCTGTTCGGCCCGGTCCAGCGCATGGATCTGATCGCCGGCCGGGTTCAGGGCCACCGCGACGGGTTCGGTTTTCTGGTCACCGACGAAAAGGGCGCCGAGGATCTGTTCCTGTCACCCCGGCAAATGCAGCAGGTACTGGACGGTGACCGGGTGCTGGTCAGCGTCGAGGGCCGTAACCGGTTCGGCAAGCGCGAGGCCCGTATTGTCGAGGTGGTTGAGCGCGGCACCACGGATCTGGTCGGTATTTACCAGAACGAGGGCGGGGTACATTTTCTCGCACCGCAGAACCGCCGGCTGGCGCGTGAGGTATTGATTACCTCGCTTAACGGCATGAAGCCGGATCCGGGCGATCATATCCGTACCCGCATTCACCAGTATCCGGGTCGCGACAAGCACCTGCTGGTCGAGCTGGAAGAAATCATCGCTGCCCCGGACGAGCCGGGCATGGAAGTCGAGGTGGCGGTACGCAACTTCGATATTCCGTTCATGTGGCCGGAGGCTGTTGAGGCCGAGGCGGAAGCGATTCCTGCTGAAGTGCAGGAACAGGACAAGGAAGGCCGGGTTGATCTGCGCGATTTGCCGCTGGTCACCATTGATGGTGAAGACGCCCGTGATTTTGACGATGCCGTTTATATCGAAGCGAAGCAGCGCGGCGGCTGGCGCCTGATTGTAGCCATTGCCGATGTCTCCCATTACGTCAAGCCGGGCACGGCGCTGGATCAGGAGGCGCAGACCCGCGGCACCTCGGTGTATTTCCCGCGTCGGGTTATTCCGATGTTGCCGGAGAAACTTTCCAACGGCCTGTGCTCGCTTAATCCGGACATTGATCGGCTCTGCCAGTTCTGCGAAATGCAGATTTCGGCCGCAGGCAAGATCAGCAAATTCCAGTTCGGCGAAGGGGTCATGCGCTCCCGTCACCGCCTGACCTATACCCAGGTCGGGGCCCTGATCGAACAACCCGAATCGCCGCTGGCACGGGATCTGGCCAAGCGCCTTGATAAGGCCACCCAGACCATGTTGTGGCAGTACCACGACCTGTACGGCGCCCTGCGCAAGCAGCGTGACGAGCGTGGCGCGATCGATTTTGAAACCACCGAAACCCGGATTGTCTACGACGACAACCGCAAGATCAGTGCGATCGAACCGGTGGTGCGCAATGTCGCCCACAAGATGATTGAAGAGGCGATGCTGGCGGCCAATATTTGCGCGGCGAAGCTGCTGGACAAATCCGGCCTGCCGGCGCTATTCCGTAATCACGAAGCGCCTAAGGCCGAAAAGCTGAAGTCGCTGCAGCAGTTCATCAGCCCGCTGGGCCTGAAGCTCGACTGGTCGCCGAAGATGGGTGAGCCGACGCCGGCTGCGTTCCGCAGCCTGACCAGTGCCATTGCCGGTCGGCCGGATCGCGAGGTAATCCAGACGGTGATGCTGCGTTCGCTGACCCAGGCCAAGTATCAGGTCGAGAACAAGGGCCACTTCGGTCTGGCCTACAAGGCCTATACCCATTTCACTTCACCGATCCGCCGCTATCCGGACTTGCTGGTGCATCGCGCCATTCGCTACCTGATCCGCAGTGGTGAAGGTGGCAATCAGGTAGTCGGTGGCCCGGGGCTGGTGGCGCGTATGCGCGGCGCGGCGAAGAAGCAGGTGCTGCCCTATACCCCGGCGCAGATGGTGGCGTTGGGTGAGCATTGCTCGCTGACCGAGCGTCGTGCTGATGATGCCACCCGCGATGTGGTGCAGTGGCTCAAGTGCCAGTACATGCAGCAACACCTTGGTGAAGACTTCGACGGTGTTATCAGTGGTGTCGCTTCGTTCGGTCTGTTCGTCCAGATTGGCGATCTGTTTATCGAGGGCATGGTGCATGTTGCCAACCTGAACAGCGATTACTACCACCATGATGAGGTCCGTCATGCGCTGGTGGGTGAGTCCACTGGCCAGAGTTATGCGCTCGGTGATCGGGTCAAGGTCAAGGTGGCAGCGGTCAATATCGATGATCGCAAGATTGATCTGCTGGTGGTTGGCAAGGCCGCCGGAAAATCGAAAAGCGTGCGTGAGCAGATTGCCTCCGGGGAGTTTCCGGGTAAGGGGCAGGGCAAAGGTAAAGACAAGGCGCCGGCCCGGGGCCGGGCTTCCGGTGGTGGCCGCAAGCCGGGTCCTGCTGCGCCGGCGAAGCGGGCTGAAGGTGCGGCCGGCAAGGCGCCGGCCGGCAAGGACGGCGCGGCTAAACCTGCTGGCAGCAAACCCCGCCGCCGCCGCGGGGGCCGCAGCAAGTCATCATGAGCAAGCCGCAAATGTATTCCGGCTACCATGCGGTGGCCGCGATTCTCCGTCATCGGCCGGAGGCGGTGCTTGAGCTGTTTGTCCAGGATACCCGGGCCGAGCGTGGCGAGGAGCGTCTCGACACGCTTTGCACGGAGGCCATTCGGCTCGGGGTGCGGCCGCAGCGTGCTCGTCGTGATGTGCTTGAAAAGCATGCCGGGCCGCAGCACCAGGGCGTGGTTGCCCGGGCCCGGCCGCGCACTCCCGGCGACGAAGCGGATCTGATGAATCATCTCGATCGGCTCGACCGGGCGCCGCTGTTGCTGGTGCTCGACGGGGTCACCGATCCGCATAATCTGGGTGCCTGTCTGCGCAGTGCCGATGCCACCGGCGTCGATGCCGTGATTGTTCCGCGCCGCCATGCCTGTGGCCTGACGCCGACCGCCTGCCGTAGCGCGGTCGGTGCGGCCGAGTCGGTGCCCTATTTCGAGATCGGCAATCTGGCCCGGTTACTGGAACAGCTGCGCGAGCGCGGCATCTGGGTGGTCGGCACTGCGCTGGAGCAGAACAGTCAGTCGTTATTTGATTTCAATGCCGAGGGCGCGCTGGCACTGGTGATGGG
>JBECKT010000034.1:0-5366 GCA_040235405.1 Alcanivoracaceae bacterium | reverse complement strand
GTGTGCCAGTGAACCTGTCACACCTCAACCCGCCGCCCCCGGCATTGCCGCCCTCACAGAAAACACGCCATACTGACCGGGCAATCGGGAGGTACGGGCTGCGGTATAGACGATCCTTGTGGACATCTGGTGTTCCGGGCGCTGGAATATGCGCTGAGATAACAAAAACCATACGGGGGAAAGATGGGCAAGCGTAAAGGCGATGACAACAAAACGTTCTTCAACAGTGACCGGTTTTTTAATGAGGGTGGCAAATGGTTTTTTACCACTCGTGAGGGCCAGTTGATGGGGCCGTTCGATAGCCGTAAGGATGGCGAGCAGGAACTGATGCTGTATCTGCGTGCTCTGGATGAGCGGGCCAAGTTCGGTCTGAAGCCCTGATTTTTATTCTCGTTGCCACTTGCCGGAGGGTCGGGTAATCAACTTGTCGGCCTTGCTCTCGCTACTGAGTGGCGAAATGGCGGATGGCAGAAGCTGCACAAATGTCAGCCGGACGTGGGCAGGCTGCAGTAGCGTTGCAGCACGCTGGCAAGCTCTTTCGGGCGCAGGGGCTTGGCCATGAATTCATCGGCGCCGGCATCAAAAGCTTGTTGTCGCCAGGCGTCACCATTGTTTGCGGAAATGATGATAAGCGGCATGGACGGAGACTGGTTGCGGATATCGCGGGCAACCTGATAGCCGTCCAGACCGGGCAGTTCGACATCAATAATTGCCATACGGATATCGCGCTGGGCAAACAGGCGCAGGGCAGCTTCACCATCGGCGGCGATCACATACCCCAGTCCCGCTTCCTCAACGACCCGCGAGAGCAGCAGACTGACAGGTTTGTTGTCTTCCACGATCAGTACATTCATTGCCATTCTCTGAGCCGGCACAGCGGGAGTGTGGCTGTCACGGACAATGGGTTCCGCTCCGCCCGAGTCTAGCGGGAAACCCGCGTCGGGTGAAACTGTCCGTTCACCGGTTTTGCAGGTTGGCGAGAATCGACATCAGGGCCTGCTGGCCACCGGCGGGGTGGTCGGCGTCGGTGAAGTCGGTGATTTGCGTCCAATGTGTGGCGATCTGTTCAGCGCTAAGCATTGTCGCCGTGTTGAATCCATGACCCCGGGTTCTCTCCCAGCGGAGCTTGCCTACCCAGCCTGCACCCACTTCGTAGAGGCCGCCACTGTCACCGTGACTGTCATGGCAGAGCTTGACCACCAGTGGTGTGACAAACTCCGGTTTGAGCTGCTCCAGTACCGGCGCCGGCAGGATGGTGGCGGTGAGCCGGCTACCGGCGATTGGTGCAATGGTATTGACGACGATGTTCTTTTTCGCGCCCTCAATCGCCAGCGTTTGCGCCAGTCCGTGCAGGCCCAGTTTGGCCATGGCGTAGTTGGCCTGACCGAAATTGCCGTAGATGCCGGCGGCGGAGGCGGTGAAGATCAGCCGGCCATATTCCTGTTCGCGCAGGTGCGGCCAGGCGGCGTGGCTGACCTTGAAAGCGCCTTTGACATGGACGTTATAGACCAGATCCCAGTCTTCCTCCGTCATATTGTGAAACGACTTGTCGCGCAGAATACCGGCGTTATTGATGACCACATCAACCCGGCCGAAGTTGTCCAGGGCACATTCGATAATCCGGTCGCCATAGGTCACCGAATCGTGGTTGGCGACGGCTTCGCCACCGGCGGCGTTGATTTCGTCTACCACCTCATCGGCTGAGGTCTTGCTGGCGCCCTCTCCGAAGGCAGAGCCGCCGAGATCGTTGACTACCACCCGGGCGCCGCGCCGGGCAAACTCCAGCGCATGGCTTTTGCCCAGACCGTTCCCGGCCCCGGTCACCACTACTACGCGATCATCGAATCTCAGCTCGGCCATTGTTATTCCTGTTATGTATGCTCTGCGTCGCGCCTGAACTCGTGTCATGAATGCATGGACATGACCGGCGGGTCGGGCCATTATTCGAGCCGCTCTGTGGCCTCTCAATGACGCAATGTGCCAATCGGGCTGACATTAACTATCATTGGCCGGGGCCGCCGGCAGGCGTGTTGTTATTTCGGGGCGCAGGTAACGCTGACCATGATTCATCGCAAAAACATTGCCGTACGTCAGGTGGTTCGGGTGCTGCAGGGTGCGGCCCGCTCCGGCGCCGACATTCCGTCACTGCTGGCCACCGCCGGCATCCAGCGCGCATTGCTGGATGATCCGGATGCGCGGATCGAGCGGGAAACCTTTATTCGCCTGATGCTGGCGGTGATGCAGCAGACTCAGGATGAATTCCTCGGCTTTGGCCAGGGGCGCAAATCCAAGCCCGGCACTTTCAGCATGATGGCCCATGCGGTGATCAACTGCTCCAATCTGGAAAAGGCCGTTCAGCGCGGGCTGAAATTCTACGAGTTATTCGACCTTGAAGTGCGCTGCACGCTGGTACGTGACGGCGAGCTGGCGGAGCTCAGAGTCAGCGCCAACCCGCGACTGGATTTCCGTGAAGTGATCATTGAATCACTGGTTTTCCTGTCAGTGCGGTTCATGAGCTGGCTGGTAGGCAAGGCCATAGAGCCAGAGCGCGTCGAGCTGGATTTCGAGCGCGGCGGCAAGGAGGATGACTACCGTTCTCTGTATAACTGCCCGGTGGAATACGGGCAGAGCATCAGCCGGCTGGTTTTTCGTCGTGATTATCTTGACCTGCCGCTGGTACAGAACGAAATCTCCCTGTCCAAGTTTCTCAAGGATTCGCTGGCCCAGCTGCTCGAAGGCAATATCCACAATGTCGGCCTGCCGGCGCAGATCCGTGCCATTATCTCCAGAGAGTATGGCAACAATTTCCCGGATTTCTCCGAAATCTGCGAGAAGCTGAACATGACGCCGCAGACCCTGCGTCGGCGGCTGAAGGAAGGCAATACCAGCTATCAGGAAATCAAGGACACTATCCGCAAGGACGCCTCGATCTATTACCTGTCCAAACCGGAGCTGTCGATCGACGAAATCGCGTTGTTGATGGGGTTCAGCGAAGCCAGCTCGTTTCATCGGGCCTTCAAGAAATGGACCGGCAAGACGCCTTCTGTTTACCGTCGCGAATATTTCGGAGACTTTGCATGACCCTGGCTTCCACTGAAGTGACACCGGCCAGCGCCACGACGGCGCGCCTGCTGGTGACTTGTCCGGACCAGCCCGGCATCATTAGCGCGGTCAGTACCTTTCTCTATCACCATGGCGCCAATATTACTGATCTCGACCAGCACTCCAGCGATCTGAATGGTGGACGCTTCTTTCTGCGTCTGGAGTTCCAGACGCCGGGGCTTGATTGCTCGCTGGATGCGTTGGAAACCAACTTCCGTAACCGGGTGGCGGATAAGTATCGTATGGACTGGCGACTATCCTATGCCAGTGACAAGAAGCGCATGGCGATTCTGGTATCGAAACATGACCATGCTTTGATGGAGCTGCTCTGGCGTACCATGCGTGGCAATCTGCCGGCCACCATTCCGATGGTTATCAGTAACCATGAAGATCTTCGCGGTGAGGTAGAGCGCTTCGGTATTCCCTACCACCATATTCCGGTCGCTGCGGATAACAAGGCGGGTGCCTATGCTGAAATGGCAGGCATGCTGGAGGGCAAGGTCGATCTGATCGTGCTGGCGCGCTATATGCAGGTGTTGTCGCCGGAGTTTGTTGGCCGCTTTCCGCAGCAGATTATTAATATCCACCACTCGTTCCTGCCGGCGTTTGTCGGCGCAAATCCGTATCTGCAGGCCTGGCAGCGGGGGGTGAAGCTGATCGGTGCTACCAGCCATTACGTTACCGATGAGCTCGATCAGGGGCCGATCATCGAGCAGAACGTACAGCGGGTGTCACACCGGCATTCGGCGGAGGAGTTAAAGGCGCTGGGGCAGGATGTGGAGCGCAACGTCCTGTTGCGCGCGGTGCAGTGGCATCTGGAAGACCGGGTCATTGTGGATGGCAACAAGACCGTGGTGTTCGTCAAGTAAAATCAGAACTCGAAACGAAAGCCGAGGCTGATATTGTTCAGGTACTCACTCTCTACCCGATAGGCATTGTATTCTGCAACGGCTTTGAGTGACTCAACCAGCGGGAACTCAAGCCCGGCTCCCAGGTAGGGGCCCACTCCCGAAACAGATTCCTGAACAGGGGAAAGGGGGTTGGGTGGCCCGTTAGGGGTTCCATCAAGGAGCGCCGCAGTTTGCGTTTCCTGATAACGGGTCTTGAGACTGTAGAGGAATATGCCTCCACGCAGAAAAAAGAGTTCGCTATCGTAAAGTCGCACCCCGGCCTCAATACCCGACAATCTGACTTCAGTGGCTTCGTCGATAATCAGCTGATCATTGGACAGTTCGGGCCTGCCCGGGTCGAATCGTGTGGTTTGGTTTCTGCTCTCGCCGAACTGGTTCAGCCCGGCCTCCGCTCTTAACATCCAGCGCCCCACGGTGGCGTCTTTGAGATCGAAACCTAGCCGGATACGCAAACCGCTTTCCTGGTCGCCACCAACGTTGCCAAAATCTGTTCTGGCGCCGAGAAGCTCCAGATAGAAGTCGACGTTCGGAGGGGCAAGCTCTTCACGATACTCAATGGCCTGAGCCATCGGGGCCAGGGCAAGCAGGATAGCGCCGGTTATTCTTCTCATGGTTCCTACGCGATGGTCGGAGTTTGACGAATTGTACTGAAAACATCCCGGCAGGCATGTATGAGATGCGTTACCGGCAGCTCAGCGGGTCAGCGGCTCCAGCATGGTGATGCGTTCCGGCTCGGCCAGAAACGGACTGATCGCGTCCAGCGCTTCCCGCCGTTCCCGCGAGACCGCCCAGCGCTCCCAGGCATGCCGGCTGGACCAGGCCGACAGCACCAGATGGTGATTGGGGCGATCCAGCTCGCGCAACGACTCACCGGAAACAAACCCCGGTGCCTGAATAATGGCCTGCATCATGGTGGTGATGGCGTTGCTGTAGGGATGCTCAAGACCTTCTATGATTTGTCGCTCGATCAATACCCGAATCACGTGCTTGCTTCCTGATAGTGAGATAGCTGGATGATAGTCGTACCAGTACAGCAGTGTAGTGCGCCTGCGGAGCAGGGCAAGTGACAGCCGGGTTGCCTGAGCGTCGCCGCCTGCTGGTGCTGCTGGCCGCATTGTACTTCGCCCAGGGCCTGCCGTTCGGTTTGGTAACCCGGGCATTGCCAGCGATCGCCAGAGAGGCAGGCCTGCCCCTTGAGTACATAGGCCTGCTGTCGCTGGCGGCGCTGCCTTGGGCGCTGAAGTTTATCTGGGCTCCGTGGGTGGATTATCTTGGCCGAGGCGCTAGCAGTCACCGCAAGCGCTGGATTGTCGGTTGCCAGCTACTGGCGGTAGTGATTCTTGCGCTGATGGC
>JBECKT010000134.1:0-3256 GCA_040235405.1 Alcanivoracaceae bacterium | reverse complement strand
TTGCAGCCCGGCGTGCGCGTCGATCTGTTTGCCTTTCTGTTCGGCGATCTGCTGGCGGTGAGCTGGAAAGATGTGGCCTGGCTGGCTGGCGGTGCAGCGCTGATCCTGTCGCTGATGCTGCTGAACTGGCGCAACCTGCTCAGCCTCACCGTTGATGAAGACATGGCCCGGGTCGAAGGCGTGCCGGTGGTGGCGACGCGGATTCTGTTGATGTTGTTGCTGGCGTTGTTGATTGCCGGTGCCATTCGCACGGTGGGCGTGTTGTTGATTACTTCCTTGCTGGTGATGCCGGCGGCCAGTGCACGCCGGCTGGCAAAAACGCCGGAGCAGATGGCGGCCATTGCGGCGTTATTCGGATTGATTGCGGTGATCGCCGGGCTGGCGTTGAGCTGGCAGATGGATACCCCGGTGGGGCCGTCGATTGTGCTGGCCGCGGCGGCGGTGTTTCTGGGCACGCTGGCCAAGCGGGCGAACTGATGACTGACTGCGCGCAAACAGAGACAGTTTGCGCGCAGTCAGTTGCTAGGGAACCTCTGAAGAACTGCCATATCTGTTGTAGGAGCGGCCGATCGGCCGCGATTTTTCCGAGCCTATCGCGGCCGGTCGGCCGCTCCTACATGGAATGCAGTGCGTTGGCATGATGAGCAATATGCTCACCGATAAAACTGGCAATAAAGTAATAACTGTGGTCATAGCCTGGCTGCAGGCGCAGCGTCAGAGGATGGCCGGCCTTGCTGCAGGCCTGCTGCAGCAGCTCCGGCCTCAACTGATTGGCAAGAAACTCATCGGCATCACCCTGATCCACCAGCAGGGGTAACTTTTCACTGGCGCTGGCAACAAGCGCGCAGCTGTCCCACTGCTGCCAGCTGTGACGGTCATCGCCCAGATAAGCAGTAAACGCCTTTTCTCCCCACGGCACCTGACTCGGCGCGACGATCGGCGAAAATGCCGAGACGCTGCGATAGCTGCCGGGATTTTTCAGCGCGATCATCAGGGCGCCATGGCCGCCCATCGAATGACCGGAAATAGCGCGTGCTGAAGTCACCGGAAAATCGGTTTCAATCAGCGCCGGCAGTTCATCGACGATATAGTCGTACATGCGAAAGTGTGGAGCCCACGGTGATTGGCTCGCATTGATATAAAAACCTGCGCCCTGACCAAGATCGTAACCGGCATCATTGGCGATACTGTCGCCACGCGGGCTGGTATCCGGGGCGACAATGACCACCCCGTGTTCAGCTGCGTAACGCTGGGCGCCGGCCTTGGTAATAAAATTCTGCTCATTACAGGTCAGCCCTGACAGCCAGTACAGAACCGGACATTTACCGCGCTGTGCTTGCGGCGGCAGGTAAACCGCAAAGCGGATGCTGCAACCCAGTGTTGCCGAATCATGCTGCCAGACCTGCTGGCGGCCGCCGAAGCAGGCGCGATCTTCAATCTTTTCCATTGCCATTGCTGCCTCAGAAATGAATTACAGTGCGGATCGATTTGCCTTCATGCATCAGCTCGAAAGCCTTGTTGATATCTTCCAGGCCCATGGTGTGGGTGACAAACGGGTCGAGCTGGATTTCGCCGCGCATGGATTGCTCGACCATGCCGGGCAACTGGCTGCGGCCTTTGACGCCGCCGAATGCCGAGCCGCGCCAGACCCGGCCAGTCACTAACTGGAACGGACGGGTGCTGATTTCCTGACCGGCGCCGGCGACACCGATAATGACGCTTTCGCCCCAGCCCTTGTGACAGCATTCCAGCGCCGCGCGCATGACGTTGACGTTGCCGATGCATTCAAAACTGAATTCGACCCCGCCATCGGTCATGTCGACGATCACTTCCTGAATCGGCTTGTCATGATCTGTCGGATTAACGCAGTCGGTGGCGCCCATCTGCTTTGCCAGCTCGAATTTTGCGGGGTTGGTGTCGATGGCAATAATGCGACCGGCTTTGGCTTGCCTGGCACCCTGCACCACAGCAAGGCCGATGCCGCCGAGGCCGAATACGGCAACGGTATCGCCTTGCTTCACTTTTGCAGTGTTGTGCACGGCGCCGATGCCGGTGGTGACGCCACAACCGAGCAGGCAGACTTTCTCATGCGGTGCTTCCGGATTGATCTTCGCCAGCGATACCTCGGCAACCACGGTGTATTCGCTGAAGGTGCTGGTGCCCATGTAGTGATAGATCGGCTCGCCGTTATAGGAGAAGCGGGTGGTGCCGTCCGGCATCAGGCCCTTGCCCTGAGTGGTGCGCACCGAGCTGCACAGATTGGTCTTGCCGGATTTGCAGAATTTGCATTCGCCGCATTCGGCGGTGTACAGCGGGATGACATGATCGCCCGGCTTGACGCTGGTCACGCCTTCGCCCACTTCAATGACGACGCCGGCGCCTTCATGGCCGAGCACCGCCGGGAACACACCTTCCGGGTCATCCCCGCTCAGGGTAAAGGCATCGGTGTGGCAAACGCCGGTGTGAGTGATCTTGACTAACACTTCGCCTTTGTTCGGCGGTGCCACATCGATCTCGACGATTTCCAGCGGCTTGCCCGGTCCGAATGCGACGGCGGCGCGTGATTTCATGGCAAAGTCTCCTGTTAAGCTGGCGGTGTCGTCTTAAAAGGGAACACGGTAACGACGATCAGGTCACAGCGATGTGACGATGGGGTCAATTCTGCCAGATGATGCCATCCCGGGCGCGTTCCGGGGTGATATATTGCCTGCGGGGGGTGTTTGTCGGCTCGAAAAAGCAGCGGCTCAAACAAGAACACATCATTCCGGACAGGGAGATCACCATGGCGGCGCCACAGGGTTTTGTCAGCAGGCTGATGCAGTCACTTTTTGGCAGCGTGCATTGGCAGCCACCGTTCTGGGCCGTGGCGCTGGCTGATTGGAGTCGGCGCCACCAGTCCGGATTAAAACGCGCGGGTGCCGTGCTTGTGCTGGCATTGGTGGCGCTCTGGGGAGGCTATCGCTACTGGCAATCCCTGCCGCAACCGGCTCTGACTCACGTCGAGGCAATCGCGCCGGCGCTGACCATTGTCGGCGAAGACGAAAAGCTTTATCCGCAGCCGTTGCAGCTGCGTTTCCGTACCCATTATCCGAATCCGACCGAGGAAGGCCCGCGCAATGCCGCGCAGCTGGCGTTACTGGGAGAAGAGGTCAAGGGCATTCGTCTGCAGCCGGCACACCCGGGCAAGTGGCGCTGGGACAATGAGAACACCCTGATTTTTACTACCGAGCAGGACTGGCCCGCCGGGCAAACCTAT
>JBECKT010000020.1:0-2706 GCA_040235405.1 Alcanivoracaceae bacterium | reverse complement strand
GCATCAGTTACGACACCAGCAGCGATAACATTGGCAAGGATCACCGTAATATCGTGTCGCGGATACGGAGCCGTCAGCAGCGCGGTGAACTGACCGCCTGGGTCAATCCGGCGGATCCACATCAGGCCTTTCTGGTGCGTGAGCTGCGCTGGAAGAAGCTGCTCTTCAGCAGTATGTTCGGCATCATATTTGCCGGCATTGGCGGCGCCATGATGGTGTTCGGCGGGCGACGTTCGACGACCAGAGTGATGTCGGCAACCGGGCTGGCCACACCGATCTACTCCAGCGAAAAAAACAGCTACTGGGTCTGGTGGGTGTTTGGTTCCCTGTTTCTGTTGATGCCGTTACCGGCGCTGGTGGAACTGCCGGCGGAGTTGCGCAAGGGCAATTATCCGATCCTGTTTGTACTGCTGTTTCCGCTGGCGGGTAGCTGGATTATCTGGCTTGGTATCCGTGCCTTTCGCAACTGGCGCCACTATGGCCCGCTACCCGTGGAAATGGATCCGTCACCGGGACAGGTGGGCGGTGATATCGGCGGCAGAATTCGTTTGCGCCTGCCGTGGCGGATGGAGAATCCGTATCAGCTGACCCTGCAGTGCCTGCGTTCGAAGGTCACTGGCACTGGCAAGAATCGCAGCCGGAGTGAGTCGCTGGTCTGGCAGCAGGAGCTGGTGCCATTTGCCGAGGCCTGCGCCGAGGGCACCGAGTTGCGCTTTGTCTTTACCCCGCCGGATCATCTGCCGGAGAGTGAGGAATCCAGCAACGACTATCATCTCTGGCGGCTGTTGTTGTCCGGCCCGGAGAAACCGGTGAAGCTGGAACGCACCTACGAGCTGCCGGTGGCGAAGGGGGCGGCACGTTCAGCGATCAGCATGCCGGCCCGGCATATCGAGCAGCAAACGGCACAGGCAAAAATCCGCGCGCTGGAATCCGCCGGCAGCCAGATCGAGCTGACCCAGCTTGGCGATGGTGTGCGTCTGCATTCTCCATTCGGGCTGCATATGGGCATGAAACTGACCCTGTTTCTGTTTGGCCTGATATTTGGCAGTGCGGCGGCGTTTCTTACCTGGAAGGCGCTGGAAGAGGGCGGCATGCTCTGGCTGATGGCGGTGGTGTTCTCGTTGTTCGGCTACCCGATGGCGCTGGGCGGTTTGTTTACCGTGGGCCGCTCGCTGACCACGGAAATTCGCGCTGGGCGGGTGCGCACCGTGCGGCGCTGGTTCGGCCTGCCGCTGTGGCGGCGGAGCATGGCGCTTGGCCGGGCCGACCAGCTGGTTCTGACCGCCGGGGTAAAAAGCAACGATGGCCGCCGGCATACCGAGTACCTGCATCTTGTCGCGGTGGAGCAGGGCCGCAAGATCCGCCTGGCCGAGGATATCAGCGGCCGGGCAGCGGCCGAGGCCCTGCAGGCCAGCCTGATTCGCCTGCTGGGACTGGGCTGACTCTGCTAGACTCGCAGCATTCGCCGGCCCCGGTGGCCGGCCCCCGAATTGCGGAGATATCCATGAACAAGGATCGCCTGATCATATTCGATACCACCCTGCGCGACGGCGAGCAGAGCCCCGGCGCCACCATGGACCGGGACGAGAAACTGCGCATCGCCCGGGCGCTGGAGCGGATGAAAGTCGATGTCATCGAGGCCGGCTTTGCGGTGGCCAGTCAGGGCGATTTTGAATCGGTGAAAGCGATTGCCGAGACCATCAAGGATTCCACCGTCTGCTCGCTGGCCCGGGCCAAGGAAGCGGATATCGATCGCGCCGGTGAAGCGCTGAAAAATGCCGCCAGTGGTCGCATCCATACCTTTATTGCCACCAGCCCGATCCATATGCAGCACAAGCTGCGGATGCAGCCGGACGAAGTGATCGAAGCGGCGGTGAAGGCAGTGAAATACGCCCGCAACCTGTGTGCCGATGTTGAATTCTCCTGCGAGGATGCCGGCCGCTCGGAAATCGATTTTCTCTGCCGGATTATCGAGCAGGTCATCAATGCCGGCGCCCGCACCATCAATATTCCCGACACCGTCGGCTACGCCATTCCCGAGCAGTTTGGTCACACCATCGGCCAGCTGATCGAGCGCATTCCGAACAGCCACAAGGCGGTGTTCTCGGTGCACTGCCATAACGATCTCGGCCTCGCTGTGGCCAACTCACTGGCGGCGGTGCTGAACGGCGCCCGTCAGGTGGAGTGCACCATCAATGGTCTGGGCGAGCGTGCCGGCAATGCCTCGCTGGAAGAAATCGTTATGGCGGTGCGCACCCGCGGCGATCTGTTCCCGGTGGAAACCGGTATCGACGCCACCGGCATCGTCCCGGCGTCACGGCTGGTGTCGACCATCACCGGATTTCCGGTGCAGCCGAACAAGGCCATCGTCGGCGCCAATGCTTTCGCCCACGAATCCGGCATTCATCAGGATGGCGTGCTCAAGCACCGGGAAACCTACGAAATCATGCGCGCCGAGGATGTTGGCTGGCACACCAACCGGATGGTGCTCGGCAAGCATTCCGGCCGCGCCGCATTCCGTGCCCGGCTGGAAGAACTCGGCATTAGTTTTGATACCAATGAAGCGCTGAACGATACCTTCCAGCGCTTCAAGGATCTCGCCGATAAAAAACACGAAGTGTTTGACGAAGACCTGCAGGCGCTGGTTAGCGATGTCCAGCGCGCCGCCGAGGAAGAGCGTTTCAAGCTGGTGCTGCTGGAAGCCGC
>JBECKT010000014.1:0-8081 GCA_040235405.1 Alcanivoracaceae bacterium | reverse complement strand
CTGACAGGGTTCTATGCGACCGGCGAAGTGAATGCAGTGGGTTATGACGGCAATAACATTACCGATGTTCGCGCCGGCATTGGCTGGGTATCAAGTTTCTTGCTGGGGGTTGAGCTCGGCTACAGTCAACTGGCGCTGGATGTGGACGTTGACGATGTCGTCGCCGATATAGAAATCGGCGGGCCTTATCTGGCGTTATCGCTGAACTTCTGATCCTGCTTCCGTAGGAGCCGTCGATCGACGGCGAAAGATTTTCGCGGCCGATCGGCCGCTCCTACAAGGGGCGTTGTTGCAGGAGCCCTCGGTCGAGGGCGATCACTTTCGCGGCCGATTGGCCGCTCCGGGTAGGCCGATCTCTGCAACTGCCGGATTACTGCTCCAGCGCAAACAGCTCTTTCTTCAGCTGCATGATTGAGCGGGTCGGTTTCAGGCAGGCTTCTGCATGGGCCCTGGCGCGCGGCAGCATGCGCTCGAAATAGAAATCTGCGGTGGCCAGTTTGGCCTGGTAGAATTCCTTCGGCTCGTTGCCGCCATTTTGCAGTTTGTCCTGCGCGACGGCGGCCTGCAGCGCCCAGAAGTAAGCCAGCATGGCGTAGCCGGAGTACATCAGGAAATCGTGGCTGGCGGTGCTGACCATGTCGCGATCTTTTGCCGCCACCAGCATGATGCGGGTGGTCAGGTAGTTCCACTGCGCAGCAATTTTCAGCAGCTTCCAGGCATACGGGCGCAGCGTGCTGTTGCCCATGTTGCTGGTGCCGAACGCCACCAGCTTCTGGCTGAATTCACGCACGCACTTGCCCTTGGTGGTCAGCAGCACCTTGCGACCGAGCAGGTCAAGGGCCTGAATGCCGGTGGTGCCTTCGTACAGCGTGGAGATGCGCGCATCGCGGGCAATCTGCTCCATGCCGTGCTCGCGGATGTAGCCGTGGCCACCATACACCTGCATGCCGATATTGGCCGCTTCCAGACCCATCTCGGTGAGGAAGCCTTTCAGGATCGGGGTCAGGAAACCGAGTTTGTCATCCCAGTAGTCGTACTTCGTCATATCATTTTCGAGCAGGCCGCTGATCATCTTGTCGGCGTACTGGGCGGTGAAATACAGCATTGCCCGGCCGCCTTCGGCGATCGCTTTCTGGGTCAGCAGCATGCGGCGGACATCACCGTGATGAACGATGGCGTCGGCAATGGACTCAGGATCTTTCTTGCCGGACAGCGCGCGCATCGAGCGGCGATCCAGTGCGTACGGTACCGAACCCTGATAGGACAGCTCTGCGTGGCAGATGCCCTGCATGGCGGTGCCGATACGGGCCGAGTTCATAAAGGTGAACATGGCTTCAAGGCCCTTGTTCGGTTCGGCAATCATAAAGCCGGTGGCGCCATCAAAATTCATCACGCAGGTGGCGGAGGCTTTAATGCCCATCTTGTGCTCGATCGAACCACAGCTGACACCATGCGGCTCGCCGATCTTGCCCGGCAGATACTTCGGCACGATAAACAGGGAGATACCGCGCGTGCCAGCCGGTGCATCCGGCAGACGTGCCAGCACGATATGAATAATGTTTTCGGTCAGGTCATGCTCGCCGGAAGAAATGAAAATCTTGGTGCCGGTGATCTTGTAGCTGCCATCGGCCTGCGGCTCGGCTTTGGTTTTCATCTGGCCAAGGTCGGTGCCGCAATGCGGCTCGGTCAGACACATGGTGCCGCCCCAGCGGCCTTCGGTCAGCGGGACCAGATATTCCTGCTTCTGCGCTTCGGTGCCGTGCATCATGATGGTGTTCATGGCGCCCAGCGACAGGCCCGGATACATCGAGAACGACCAGTTCGCGGTGCCCATCATTTCCTGCTTGAACAGGCCCAGCGACATCGGCAAACCCTGACCGCCATACTCGACCGGGTGTGACAGACCCTGCCAGCCACCGGCCACGAATGCAGCATAGGCCTCCTTGAAACCCTTCGGCGTGGTGACCTTGCCATTATCGAAGTGGCAGCCTTCCTCGTCGCCGGACTGATACAGCGGCGCAATGGTGTTTTCACACAGCCTGGCCATCTCCGAGATGATTGCCTCGACCATGTCCGGAGTGGCTTCGCCGCCGTTCGGCAGGGCCTTGTAGTGGCTCTCGAAGTCGAACACTTCGTTCATCAGGAAACGCATGTCACGAACGGGGGCCTTGTACTGGGGCATAAATCACCTCGAAAAAGTCGGCATCGACGGGAGTCAGTCAACAGCTGTTTCCTGATGGCGGCGATTTATAGCGGAACGGGAGGGGCGAAGCTTTGACCTGAAAAACCGGCAGGGCCGGCGCTAGTGTGGGAACCCCCTCAGTCCCGCGGCAGACGAATGCCGACCTGATCAACGCGGGCGCCGTCCATGCTGCGTATCCGCAGGCGCAGACCGCCGATGCGGAGCACGTCGCCAACCACCGGTTGGCCGATGCGCCGGCGAAACAGCGCGTCCAGAGTCAGCGTGCCGAGCGCGGAATCGGTCAGCGACACGCCGTAGGCAAGGGCAAGATCGGCAACCTGAACATCACCACGGACGGTGAAGTCACCGTAAAACCGTTTGATTGATGGCGTCACAGTCTGGCATAGCGCCGCCAGCGACGGCTCGTCATTCAGGGGGGCCACCCAGGCGACATGGTCACCGGCACTGACCAGACTGGCGCTGTCCTGCAGCTGATCTTCGCCGCGCAGAATCAGTAGCGGCCGGGCATAGCCCACCGCCAGCGAAGCCAGCGTCTTGCCTTCGGCCCGGGCGCCGGATTCGACCACAAACTGGATCAGATGCAGGTGACCACCACCTTGCCAGGCCGACACCTGCAACGGCTTCGGCAGCAGCGGCAGCGACACCCGCAGCAGCCGTGCCAGCAGGCCCATGCTGCTGCCCTGGAGCAGAAGTGAGGCCAGCACCACGATCAGGGTGACATCGAACAGCAGCCGGGTCTGGCTGACCCCGGCCAGCAGCGGAAACATCGCCAGCACGATCGGCACTGCACCGCGCAGGCCGGTCCAGGACACGAACAGCTTTTCCCGCCAGTCGAAATGAAACGGCAGCAGACACACCCAAACCGCCAATGGCCGGGCAATAAACATCAGGAACAGGGCGATGATGATCGCTTCCTTGCCGTGCTCGCCAAGCGCCGATGGCGTCACCAGCAAACCAAGCAGCAGGAACATGCCGGACTGGGCCAGCCAGGCCATCGAGTCCATCGGCTGCAACACGTCATCGCCGGCACCGCCACGCCGATTACCGGCAATCAGCCCGGCCAGATACACCGCCAGAAAACCGGAGCCGCCGAGCGCGTTGGTGGCGGCAAAAACGCTGGCACCACCGGTACACAGCAGCAGCGCATGCAAACCTTCCTTGCTGCGTACTCGCGACAGCAGTTCCGCCAGCATCGCCCCCAGGCCCACCCCGAGCAGGGCGCCAACGCCGAACTGCTGCACCAGGGCCAGCAGGCTCTCCTGGCCGAGACCGAACCCCGGCGTGGTGATCACCTCGATCAGTAGCACGGTAATAAAAATCGCCATCGGATCGTTCAGGCCGGACTCGACTTCCAGCGTGCTCGCCACCCGTTCGTTCAGGGTGACGCCGGTACCCTTGATCAGGTTGAACACCGCCGCTGCATCGGTGGAGCCGATAATGCCGCCGAGCAAAAGCCCGATGCGCCAGTCCACATCCATCAGCCAGGTAGCAAAGGCACCGACCAGCCCGGCACTTAGCGCGACGCCGAGCGTGGCCAGTGTCAGCGCCGGCTTCAGGCCAACACGGAAAGTGGAAAGACGGGTACGCAGGCCGCCATCGAGCAGAATGATCGCCAGCGCGATGTTGGAAACCAGATAGGCCAGCTCGAAATCGTTGAACTGGATACCGCCAATACCGTCCTCACCCGCGATCATGCCGACCAGCAGAAACACCAGCAGCGACGGCACGCCAAAGCGCAAGCTCAGCGAGCCGAGCAACAGGCCGACAAACAGCAGGCCGGCGCCAATCAGCAGTGTCAGGTTGAGAGCGTCCAAAGGGAGAGTTCCCGGTTAAAGCAGCAGTATACGCAGAAACCGCACGTATAGAGATTCAGACTGGCACAGGGTTTACGCAGCAATACCGTTTTCGAATCCGCCTCAGTCTTTTAACCACAACCGCTTCAGCTTCTGCCCCTTCGGGGTACGGAAGCGATCAAAGTCGCGACGATCCACGGTGAGGATATTGGCAATGCCGGTGCGTTCGCTGGCGAAGATCAGTGCCACGTCAGCCAGATCGGCGCCGCCATCAGCGTAGCGCTCCATGTAGTCGGCCATATCGGCAAGCCTTGCCGGATCGCTGCCGAGCACCGTCAGCCGACCGGTAGCAGCCCAGCGCATCAGGTTCAGCTTGCCGGTATCGTTCAGAAGGTGGCCAGCTTCCGTGAGCACCTCCCAGACACTGTACAGGCGGGCGCCAGCCAGCTCCTGAAGCATGACCACCGCGCTGGCATGATGGCGATCACCATCATTGAACAGGGCGACCAGAAAGCCGGTATCAATCAGAGTATCCGTGCTTGTCACGCAGGCGCTCCACGATGGCGCGCTTGTCGGCACGCGAAACGGATTCCGGCTGGCGCAGGCCACCACCTTGGCCGATGTACTGCGCATCTATCTCGGCAACGCCCTGAGCTTCCGGGATTACCCGAGCGGCATAAGCGGCAATCGAGCGCCGGACAAACTCGGACTTGCTGATATGAAGCTGCCGGGCGCCACGCTCCAGCAGGGCCTCGTCCTCGGCAGGCAGGCGAATGGAAATCACCATGGCTGACCTCCTGTATGACATTCTTGTAATACTACGCCTGGCCAACGTTTCTGGCCATCATCCTTTAGCGGGATTGGTGATCCAACTATTTGCCGCTATGTGCTTTAACGTTATAACGTCAAAATGTCGTTCACAGGAACCCGCCATGAGCGAACCGCTGAAACGCTCCACCATTTACTTCGACGCCGCACTGCATACCGCCCTGCGGCTCAAGGCTGCGCATAGCCACCGCAGTGTCTCCGAGATCGTCAACGACGCGGTGCTGACCGTGGTGGTGGTCAAGGCCAGGCATCGGCGTGAGGTGTACAGGTGGAGCCGTTCACGGGCGGCGATAACCGCGGCTGGTCAGCCGCTCCACAAAAGAATGCCTGTTCTGTAGGAGCCGTCGATCGACGGCGATATGTTTTCGCGGCCGATCGGCCGCTCCACAGGGCACGCTGCCATTCTGGAGCAAGCCTTTAATTTCCCCGCCGCCCGCGTATACTACGCGCCCTTTGCTCAAAATCTGAGCAAAATTAGTGTCGTTGGGCGCCTCTGCCCACTATATATAGTGTCCTGTCAGGTCGAGAGCCGATGGATTTCGCGCAACGTTTTGATGTCATTGTCATTGGTGGTGGCCACGCCGGTACCGAAGCGGCGCTGGCGGCTGCGCGTATGGGTGCGGCAACGCTGCTGCTGACCCACAACATCGAAACCCTCGGCCAGATGAGCTGCAACCCGGCCATCGGCGGCATCGGCAAGAGCCATCTGGTCAAAGAGATCGACGCCCTCGGCGGCGCCATGGCCCGCGCCACCGACCGCGCCGGCATCCAGTTCCGCGTGCTCAACGCCCGCAAGGGCCCGGCGGTGCGTGCCACCCGCGCCCAGGCTGACCGCATTCTCTACAAGGCGGCCATCCGCGGCATGCTGGAAAACCAGCCGAACCTGACCATCTTCCAGCAGGCGGTGGACGACCTGATCATGGATGACGAGCGCTGCGTCGGCGCCGTCACCAATATGGGCCTGCGTTTCCACGCCCGCGCCGTGGTGCTGACCGCCGGCACCTTCCTTGGCGGCCGCATCCATATCGGCCTCGATAACCACAGCGGTGGCCGCGCCGGCGATCCGCCGTCCATTGCTTTGGCCAAACGCCTGCGTGAACTGCCGCTGCGGGTCGAGCGCCTGAAAACCGGCACGCCACCGCGCATCGATGGCAAGTCGGTGGATTTCTCGGTAATGGAAAAGCAGTGGGGCGACACACCGATTCCGGTGATGAGCTATATCGGCAGCGCCGACGAGCATCCCGAGCAGACCTGCTGCTACATCACCCACACCAACGAGCGCACCCACGACATTATCCGTTCCGGGTTTGATCGCTCGCCGATGTTTACCGGCGTCATCGAAGGCACCGGGCCGCGTTACTGCCCGAGCATCGAGGACAAGGTCAATCGCTATGCTGACAAGACCAGCCACCAGATTTTTGTCGAGCCGGAAGGCCTGACCACCCACGAGCTGTATCCGAACGGCATCTCCACTTCGTTGCCGTTTGATATCCAGCTGGCTGCCGTGCGTTCGATTCGTGGTTTTGAAAACGCCCACATCACCCGGCCCGGTTACGCGATTGAATACGACTACTTCAATCCGCAGGATCTCAAGCACTCGCTGGAAACCAAACATGTGCCCGGCCTGTTCTTCGCCGGCCAGATCAACGGCACCACCGGTTACGAAGAAGCCGGTGCCCAGGGCTTGCTGGCGGGCATCAACGCCGCGCTGTTGGCGAGTGATCGCGAACCCTGGAGCCCGCGTCGCGAAGAGGCCTACATCGGCGTGCTGGTCGATGACCTGATCACACTCGGCACCCGCGAGCCGTACCGGATGTTTACCAGCCGCGCCGAATACCGCCTGCTGCTGCGTGAAGACAACGCCGATTTGCGCCTGACCGAAAAAGGTCGCGAGCTTGGTCTTGTTGATGATCAGCGCTGGAGCGTTTTCTGCGCCAAGCGCGAAGGCATGGAGCGTGAACAGATGCGCCTGAAAACCAGCTGGATCCAGCCCGGCACCGACAAGGCGGAAAAGGTCAACGCGCTGCTCGATAAACCGATCAGCCACGAATACAGCCTGCTCGATCTGCTGCGCCGCCCGGAAGTGGAATACCTGCCGCTGATGCAGGCCGCCGGCTTTGAAGCGGAAGCGCCGGCGGTGGCCGAACAGGTGGAAATTCTCGCCAAGTACGCCGGCTATATTGATCGTCAGGCCGACGAAGTGGAAAAGCTGCGGGCCAGCGAAAACACCGTACTGCCGGCGGATTTTGATTACGCTGCCGTCAGTGGCCTGTCGAATGAATTGCGGCAGAAACTGCAGGACATCCGCCCGCAGACTCTGGGCCAGGCCAGCCGGATTTCCGGCATGACCCCGGCGGCGATTTCGCTTTTGCGGATCTACCTGAAAAAACACAGCGCCGGGCGCCAGGTTAAGGCATGAACCTTGCGAAAATGCTTGCCGATGGTGCACAGGCCCTCGGCATCGAACTCTCGTCGGCGCAGCAACAGCAGCTGCTCGACTATGTCGGGCTGCTGAACAAATGGAACAAGGCCTACAACCTGACCGCCGTGCGCGAGCCGGCCGAGATGGTGGTACGCCATTTGCTAGATTCGCTCAGTGTGCTGCCGCACGTACAAGCCACTGAAATAGTTGATGTCGGCACCGGTGCCGGCATTCCCGGGATCCCGCTGGCCATTGCCTTGCCGGCGTTGAAGGTGACCTTGCTGGACAGCAACGGCAAGAAAACCCGTTTTGCCAAGCAGGCCGCACTTGAGCTCGGATTGGCCAATGTCGAGGTTGTGCAGGCCCGGGCAGAGCAGTACCGTAATGCCTCACCTCAGGTGATCAGCCGGGCCTTTGCCTCGTTGCCGGACATGCTCGACGTCGCCGGCCACCTGCTGGCCCCTGATGGTCGCATGCTGGCGATGAAAGCGGCGCTCACCGATGTGGAAATGGCCGGCGTGCAAGCGCCATGGAAAACCGAGCGAATTGCATTGACGGTGCCGGGGCTCGATGAGCGCCGACAACTGATTATTCTGACGCGCAACGTTGCATAACGTTGAATAAGGAGACGAGTTCGTGACCACGGTGTTCGCAGTCGCCAACCAGAAAGGAGGTGTGGGGAAAACCACATCCAGCGTCAATCTTGCCGCCTCGCTGGCCGCTACCCGCAAGCGGGTGCTGCTGATCGACAGCGATCCCCAGGGCAATGCCACCTCCGGCTCCGGCGTCGACAAGCACGGCGTTGAGCACACCATTTACGACGTGCTGATGGACG
>JBECKT010000007.1:0-10897 GCA_040235405.1 Alcanivoracaceae bacterium | reverse complement strand
GTGGTGGCGGTGGGCGACCGCGGTTCAATCCTTTACACCGATGATGAAGGTGCCCATTGGCAAAAGGCGCAAAGCCCGACCGGCGTGTTGCTGACGGCGCTGTGCTTTTCCGATTCCCGCAACGGCTGGGCAGTGGGTCATGATGCCGTGGTGGTGGGAACCCGTGATGGTGGCTCTACCTGGCAGGTCCAGTACTCGGATGTTCTCGGCGCTACCGATGAAAGCGACGACACTTTGGCGGCGGCGGAAGATTTCTCTGACGAAGAGTACAGCGATGATTACTACGACGAAGACTACGATGACTTCGGTGAAGAGGAACTGGCGGCGGATACCAGCGGTGCACCGCTGCTGGATATTGCCTGTATCAGTAAGGACCGTGCCGTGGCCGTGGGGGGTTACGGCTATCTGCTGGAAACCACCAATGCTGGTGACAGCTGGGTGAAAGTTATTGACCGGATGGATAACCAAAATGGCTGGCATCTCAACGCTATTGCCCATGTGCCGGGTAGTAATGTCCTGATCGCTGCCGGTGAAAAGGGTTTGCTGTTCCGCTCCCGCGACAATGGTTTGTCATGGAAGGCCCTGAAGAGTCCCTATGACGGTTCTTTTTTTGGCGTCACGGCGATGAAGGATGGCAGTGTGGTTGCCTATGGCCTGCAGGGAAACCTGTGGCTTAGCCGGGATCAGGGTGACAGCTGGCGTCAGGTTCAGACCGGTGTAACCCGCGGCATTAACGATGCTGCGCAGATGGAGGACGGCACGCTTGTGTTGGTAGGCGGCGCGGGTGTGGTACTGGTCAGCCGTGATGGCGGTAACAGTGTTGCCCTGCAGTATCTGCCTGACCGTGAATCGGTCTCCGCAGTTTTGCCGCTGACAGGTGGTGAGCTGGTCATGGTCGGCGATGCCGGCATCCGTGTGAAAAACGATATTCGCTGAGGACACTCCAATGGGTAATGCATTTTCCAGAGCTGTTTCCCGGGCGCTGTTTTCAGTTCGGCCGGTCATTCTGTTGCTGTTCGCGGTAGCGACCGTATTTCTGGCCTATCAGGCCAGCGAGATATCGGTCAACACCGATGTGCGCAAGATGGTGCCGCTGCAACATCCGTACATCCAGAATTTCCTTGAGCACCAGAACGACATTGATCTGGGCAATGATGTTCGCATCATTGTTTCCGATACCCGCCATGACGACATCTTCAATGATGAGTACCTGCAGGCATTGAAGCTGATTACTGATGATGTGTTCTCGCTTCCCGGTGTCGATCCGTCGCGGATCAGCTCTCTGTGGACCCCCGATGTTCGCTGGAACGAGGTGACTGAGGAAGGGTTCCAGGGTGGAGAGGTGATTCCTGACGATTATGACGGTGGTCAGGTGTCGCTGGAGTTGCTGCGTACCAATGTGTTGCGCTCCGGTCAGGTCGGTCGGTTAGTGGCGGATGACTTCCGTTCCAGTATCGTTCACGCCAATCTTCTGGATGTGCTGTCGGATAGCGCGGAAGTCGATATCCCGACACTGGCAGCCTCGCTGGAGGAAATTCGTAGTCGCTACGAAAGCGAGTATCCGTTTATTCGCATTCATATCGTCGGCATCGCCAAGAAAGTCGGCGATGTGATGGCGGCGGCTCAGGAAGTGGCGACATTTTTCTTCGTCATTCTCGCCCTGACAGCGGTGCTACTGCTGATCGATACCCGTTCACTGCGCAGCTCTTTTGCGGTGGTGCTGTGTTCGTTTGTCGCGGTCATATGGCAGCTCGGTATCGTGACCATGCTCGGCTTCACTATTGATCCTTACTCAATGCTGGTGCCATTCCTGGTGTTTGCCATTGCGGTCAGCCATGGTGTGCAGATCGTCAACGGCTTCCTGAATAATCTGGCCGGCAACCTTGGCCCGCGTGAGGCAGCATTGGCAACGCTGACGGCACTGGTGGTGCCGGGCAGTGTCGCGCTGGTCAGCGACGCGATCGGCTTCCTGACGCTCTATATGATCGATGTTGGCGTGATTCGCGAATTGGCGCTTTCCGCCAGTGTCGGGGTGGCGGTAGTAATTTTCACCAATCTGGTGATTGTGCCGATGGTGCTTTCCTACATCGGCTCCGGGCAGAAGGCGGTTAACAAGGTTGTCAGTCACGCCGGGACGGATGGGCCGCTGGCAAAGATTTTTGTCCGTTTCACCCGGCCGGGCCTGGCAGGTATCTCTATCGTGGTCGCAGTGATCGGCTATGGCGCCGGGATCTGGTATAGCAAGGATCTGAAAATCGGTGATCTGGATGTTGGCGCTCCCGAGCTCTGGCCGGACCCCTGTGTCGAGAAAGAGTGTGAGCGCGGCTACAAGCCGAAAGATCGCTACCGCTATAACCACGATACCAATGTGCTGGTTTCCAATTACAGTGTCAGCGCTGACGTGCTGGTGGTCATGGGGGTAACGCCTCCGGAAGCCTGCAACAGCTACGATGCCATGATAAAAGTGGATGACCTGTCCTGGCAGCTGCGTAACACCAGAGGCGTTCAGGAAGTGGTGTCGATCGCCTCGGTCGCCAAGCAGATCAATGCCAACATGAACGAGGGCAGCCTGAAGTGGGCGGCGCTGTCGCGTGACCAGTTTGCGTTGAACAACGCCATGCGGTTCATGCCGTCATCGATGTTCAATCTGGACTGCAGCCTGACGCCGATTTATGTGTTCCTTGATGATCACAAGGCGGAGACGCTGGACCGGGTCACCGGCATGGTCGAGAAGTACATCGACAAGAACAACGATACAGATATTATCGAGTTCAAACTGGCGTCCGGTAATGCCGGTGTTGAAGCAGCCACCAACCAGACCATCGAGGCCAGCCAGTACCCGATGCTGGCGCTGGTCTACGGCGTCGTGATCGTGCTGTGTCTGCTGGCGTTCCGTTCGATCCGGGGTGTGCTCTGTATCATCATTCCGCTTGGTCTGACGTCGGTGCTGTGTCAGGCGTTGATGACCTATATGGGCATTGGTGTGAAGGTGGCAACGCTGCCGGTGATTGCGCTCGGTGTCGGTATTGGTGTCGATTACGGTATCTATATCTACAGCAAGTTGGCGGATTACCTGAAAGACGGCATGGATCTGGAAACGGCCTACCGTGAAACGCTGAAAACCACCGGTAAAGCGGTAGCCTTTACCGGTATCACTCTGGCGCTGGGCGTGATTTTCTGGATCTTCTCGTCGATCAAGTTCCAGGCGGATATGGGCATCCTGCTGACCTTCATGTTCCTCTGGAACATGATTGGTGCGCTCTGGTTGTTGCCGGCACTGGCCCGGTTCCTGCTCAAGCCGGATGAAGCCCGTGCCCGCGCACGTGCCAAGGCGGGCAAGGCCTGATGAAAGTTGCCGGCCCCGTCGGGGGGCCGGCATCGCGGCCGGTCGGCCGCTCCTGCGGAAGCGGTGTGCCGTAGGAGCCGTCGACCGACGGCGAAGCTTTGCGGGTTAATGCGGACGTGCAGTGCGCCCCCTCCTGTCCCTATAATGCGCGCCACCTGATGAGGTGCCGCCATGCTCTATGAAGTAGCCCGTCCATTTCTGTTTGCCCTTTCCGGGGAGCAATCCCACGATCTGACACTGGCCATGCTGCGGCGCGGTGCCGGGCATCTGTGGCCCGGTTGTGTGCCAGCCCGGCCGGTCAGGGTCATGGGGATCGATTTCCCCAATCCGGTCGGGCTTGCTGCCGGACTGGACAAGAATGGCGATTGCATCCGCGGCTTGGCTGCGCTCGGTTTCGGCTTTCTGGAAATCGGCACCGTAACACCACGCCCGCAACCGGGTAATCCGAAACCCCGGTTGTTCCGGTTGCCGCCGGCGCGGGCGCTGATCAACCGTATGGGATTCAATAATCAGGGCCTGGATTACCTGATGCGATCAGTTGAGCAGAGCAGTTATGACGGTGTGCTCGGCATTAACATCGGCAAGAACTTCGATACTCCTGTCGAGCGTGCGGTTGATGATTACCTGCTGTGTCTGCAGCGAGTGCACCAGGCGGCGACGTATGTCGTCGTCAATATTTCCTCACCGAACACGCCCGGCCTGCGCACCTTGCAGCATGGTGACGCGTTGGAAACTCTCTTATCTACACTGCGCGAGGCGCAGACCCGCCTTGATCAGCAAAGTGGTCGCCGGGTGCCGCTGCTGATCAAGATTGCCCCGGATAATGACGCTGAAGCCATGAATGCGATGGCGCAGGCCTTTCTCCGGCATGAGATGGATGGGGTGATTGCCGGCAATACCACCTTGTCGCGCGTTGGCGTGGAAGGGCTGCGCCATGGCAACCAGGCCGGCGGCCTGAGTGGCGCGCCGCTCAAGCCGCTGGCCGATCAGGCACTGGATGCCATGGTCCGGGCGCTGGATGGCAAGCTGCCGGTTATCGGAGTGGGCGGAATTCTCAGCGGCGCGGATGTCGCAGACAAACAGCGCCTCGGCGCCAGTCTGGTGCAGATCTACAGTGGTCTGATATATCGCGGGCCGGGCCTGATTGCCGAATCGGTCAAGGCCTGGCGTTAACCTGCAGGAGCGGCTGATCAGCCGCGAATCGCCGTCGATCGACGGCTCCTACGAGGTGTTCAGAGAGATTCCCTGAAAAAGGAAAGGGCCCTGGAGGGGCCCTGTTTAGGCGCCGGAGCGCCCGGTTTCTCCTTGCGGAGTCCTTGCAACGGCGTTAAACGATGTCCTTGAGATTGTGGACACTGGCAACGCCGACATAACCGTTGAGATGATCGACGCGGCCCTCACGCCAGCCGCTGATCCAGTTAAATCGGGGAGTGGTAGAACCAAAAGGGCAGATATCCTGAGACTTTCCTTGCAGACCTGCCTGGTAACCACGGGTGTAGGCACGGGTATCGCGATCTCTCTTCTGTCTTTTCATCGAGTGTTTCCTCTCGTTTGGGGCGGTGGTGCTACACCGGAGTGTGATACCACCGGGGGGACATCAGGTTCGCTTTAACAGTCGGCGCAGGGAGCAGCGGGCGATTCCATGGTCCGCCAAAGGCCCCGACACAGCTTCAGTATCGGAACCATAGCGGAGCCTGTCGAATATCGAGTTGCGATATACAGGCGTACCATTAGCAGCATGTTTCATATTGGCCGTCGTTGAGATAGTTATCGCAACTGCTTGATATGATCTGTATCTGCTTGATTAGCAGTATTTTTGGAGATGGATTGTGGAGATGGTGGTCACCTGTATGCCCGGCCTGGGCGAGCTGTTGCGCCGGGAGCTGATCACTCTGGGGATCGCGGCGGGCGAGGGCAGTGCAGCGGCATTGCAGGTTGATCTGTCTGTTGAGCAGGCGCTGAATGTTTGCCTTCGGTCCCGTATTGCCGAGCGCGTTCTGGTGCCGGTTGCCAGCATCGAGGTGGGTCCCCACGAAGCGCCCGTTGCACTGGCTGCCGCCCTATCTGCCGAGCATCTGCGGGCTGCGCCGGCCCTGAATGTTCATGCCGATCATGAAACCGGGGTGCGTGGCGATAGCCGGGTCAGTGGCAGCGTCTTTGCCCGCTCCCTGGATCGGCCATTACCACTGAGTCGCGAAACGCGTGGCGCCCTGTGCCTGCGCCTGCTCATTGGCGAGCAGCGCTCAAGATTGTTTGTTGATCTCTGTGGCGAGCCGCTCAGCCGGCGTGGTTACCGCCTGCAGGGCGGAGCTGCGCCGCTGCGCGAGACGCTGGCGGCGGCCATGCTGCTGGCGGCGCAGTGGCAGCCGGACGAAGAAACCGGGCAATGGCCGGCATTAGTGGACCCGTTCAGTGGCAGCGGTACGGTACTGATTGAAGCCGCCTTGCTGGCCAGCCGGCGAGCTCCCGGCTTGATGCGTGACGAGTTTGCCTTGCGTTACTGGAGTGGGTTTGACCCGCAGCTCTGGGCTGCATTGCGGCAGCAGGCCGAGGCGGAAGTGATCGTGCCGCAGGGGCTGTTGCTGAAGGGCTTCGATGCCGATGACGCAGTTCAGCGTCAGGCCCGGGCCAATGCCGAGCGGGCCGGGGTTGCCAGCCTGATTCATTTCGAGCGGCGCGAGCTTGGCCAGCTGAAGAAGCGTGACTTCTCTGCCGAGGGCATGGTGGTCACCAATCCGCCCTGGGGCGAGCGGCTGGAGGACAAGGCCAAGGCCGGCTGGCTGATGAATGGCCTGGCGTATCTGCTCGCCAATGAGGCAAAGGGCTGGAACGCCACCGTGCTGGGTAGCGATGTCGAAGTGCTGGACCGCAGTGGTGCTGAAACGCTGGAGCAGTGGAAAGTATTGAATGGTGCGGTGACCGGCTTTGTCCGGCGCTTGCGGCCGGTACGACGGGCACCGATACGGCCTTTGCTCAGTGGCGAACCGGCGTTCGAGCTGCCGCCGGAAGCGCAGGCCTTTGCCAACCGGTTGCGTAAAAACGGCAAGCAGCTGAAGCGCTGGCTGGAAACCGAATCCGTGCAGTGTTACCGGCTTTATGACCGCGATTTGCCGGAATTCAACGTGTCGGTGGACGTCTATGCCGACAAGGTGCTGGTACAGGAATTCGCCGCACCGAAAACGGTGGATGAGAAGGCCGCCGAGCACCGGCGCATGCTGGCGGTGTCGGCGGTGCGTGCGGTGCTGGGGGCGCATCGCGAGCAGGTTTTCCTGCGCACCCGGGCGCGGCAGAAGGGCGCCAGTCAGTATCAGAAGCTGGGCCAGCGGCGCGATTTGATGGTGGTGCAGGAAGGCAGTGCCCGCTTGCTGGTGGATCTTCGTGCCTACCTGGACACCGGCCTGTTTCTTGATCATCGGCCGGTGCGGTCGCGGCTTGGTCAGGAGGCCGCCGGCAAACGTTTCCTGAACCTGTTCGGTTACACCGGCGCCGCCACCATTCAGGCGGCGGTGGGCGGCGCCCGTCAGTCAGTGACGGTGGATGCGTCCAATAACTATCTGCAATGGGCTGGCGAGAATCTGGCGCTGAACGGATTTTCCACGCTGCGCCATCGTCTGGAACGTGGCGATGTGATGAACTGGCTGGCGGATTGCCGCGAGCAGTTCGATCTGGTGTTCTGTGACCCGCCGACATTTTCCAACAGCAAAAGCCGCGATGATTTTGTCGTTCAGCGCGATCATGTCGAGTTGATCCGGCGCATTATGCGGCGTCTCGAACCGGGCGGTGTGCTGTATTTTTCCTGCAATTTCCGCCGTTTTGAGCTGGATGCGGAGATCCACCGCTGGTTCAGGGTGGAAGACCTGAGTCGTGGCAGTATTCCGCCGGACTTTCAGCGCCATCAGGATATTCATCACCTGTTTTCGATCCGTCATGGAGAGGCTTGATGCAGGCAGAGTTACTGACCACCGCCGGTTGCCATCTCTGTGATCAGGCGCTGGAAATGATTCGCCGTGCTGCGCCGACGCTGGAGCTGACGCTTGTCGATATTGCCGAGGATGATGCGCTGATAGAACAGTACGGAGAAAAAATTCCGGTTCTTCGGCTGGCAAATGGTGAGCTGTGCTGGCCCTTTGGTTTGCTGGATGTGCGTCGTCTGGTCAACTCGCTGTGATACGGAAGAAACGCAGCGCATTGTGCCAGGTTGCCTGAACGATCTCGTCACCATCCCGGTTCATGGACAGGGCCAGCTGGGTTACCACCCAAGGCAGCAATGACGGCTCATTGCGGCCGCTGAGCGGTGGTTTATGCGGCATATTCCGTGGCAGCAACCAGGGTGCGTCGGTCTCGATCAGCAGTTTCGGCAGCGGGATATTGCCGACGATCCGCTGCAGTTCCAGCCCCCTGCGCTGGTCGCAAACCCAGCCGGTAATGCCGATATGGCAGTCCAGATCAAGGCAGTCGAACAACTCCTCGCGATTGCCGGTAAAGCAATGCACCACCACATCACAGAGGCGGTCACGCTGCTCGCGCAGGATCGGCAGAAAACGTTCATGGGCATCGCGCTGATGCAGAAAAACCGGCAGGCCCAGCTCGGCGGCCAGTGCCAGCTGTTCGCTGAAGGCCTTTTCCTGCATCGGTCGCGGTGAAAAATCGCGGTTGAAATCAAGACCGGCCTCGCCAATGGCACGAACTTTCGAGTTGCCGGCCAGATCGCGCAGGTCGTTCAGTGAGCTGGTGGAAAATTCGGAAGCATGATGCGGGTGGATACCTGCGGTGCAATACAGGTCCGGATGTTCTGCGGCAAGAGCCAGCGCGGCGGCAGAGCCCTCAATGCTGGTGCCAGTGATGATCTGCACGGCAACGCCAGCGTCGCGGGCCCGCGCCAGTACGGCATCACGGTCAGCGTTGAAACGCTTGTCGCCAAGATTGACGCCAATATCAGCAAGCGGCATGCAAGGTCCTGAAGATTCTGCGGCGGTAATTATTCAGCGCTGACGGGTTCCGGGCTGGCCAGGCGCTCGCGCAGCATTTCGACGCGGGAGCGATTGGCGCCAAGGTCGGAATAGCCGATCCGCGAGGCGGAGCGAACCTGAATGCTGCCATCATCCTCAATCTCGAAGACGACATCATCGGTAAAACGGAAAATAAGCGACGTGAATTGCGCTTCAATGCGCTGTTCGGAGGGCGCCGTCCAGCTGACGCGGGGCAGGGAGTCGAGCACTGCGGTCAGCCGCCGCCGGGCCTCTACGGCACTGTCACCGCCTTTCAATGGCGCCACCTGACGATCCGGGTCGCTGGCCTGACTGCTGACGCAATTCGGGCTGTTCGGGCAATCGGCGAGGCTGGCGGCCGTTGCCGGGTTGCCAGCCATTGCTGCCGTGCCAATCAGTAAGACACCAATCAGTAAGACACCAAGTAGTAAGACACCAGACAGGTGTGCTGTAGTGATTGCCCGTTGCATGACCCCGTCTCCGCTGTAATCAACCAACATCGCGGATCAAGCCTACCACGATCCCCTCGATCATCAGCTGGTCCGGGGAGACCCGGATCGGTTCAAAGGCATCGTTGGCCGGCATCAGGGTGATGCTGGACTTGTTGATTTGCAGGGTTTTCACGGTGACGTCTTCGTCGATTCTGGCTACCACGATCTGGCCGGAGCGGGCCATATTGGTTTTCCGCACTGCGATCAGGTCGCCATCGAGAATGCCGGCGTCGCGCATACTGTCGCCCTGAACCCGCAGCAGGTAGGTCGGCCGCTGGTGGAACAGGCCCTGCGGCACTGGCACGGTGCGTTCGACGTTCTCGATCGCCTCGATCGGCAGGCCGGCGGCAACCTTGCCAACCAACGGCATCTCGTCGTCATTCCATTGCGCTGCTTCGAGCAGCTGGATGCCACGGGAGCGGTCATTGTGGATGCGGATAAAGCCCTTTCGCTCCAGTGCCCGGAGGTGGTCTGAGGCGGCGTTTTTCGACTGGAACCCCATCAGGTCGGCAATTTCCGCCCGGGTCGGGGCCATGCCGGTGTCCTGCAGGTGCTGGCGAATGCATTGAAGTACTTCGCGCTGGCGGTCGGTCAGGGCGTCACTCATTGGTCTCTCCTCACATCGCTTGCTGGCGATCTCCGGCCGATGCTAACACGCATACTGTTCTTGTGGCCAGTGTTGGATGGCCAGATTGTCGATGCCGGCCAAACTGCAGAAATAGCCCAATCCAGCGTTGCCCTGTTGTCGGCTCTTGCCTACGATGGTCAGCTGTTCTGGTCAGTGTGGTTTAGCGGAGTCAGAGTTATGGAGCAGATCAATCGGGCCGAGTATCCACTGGAGCGGATTCAGAGGCTGCTGTCGGGAATCCCGTTTTTCAATGAGGTCGCGAAGGAAAGCGAGCAGCAATTGTCCCGTCTGCTGGAATGCTCCGACATCATGCAGGCCAGGCCCGGTGAGGAAGTGATTCGCCAGGGCGATACCGATACCTATCTGTATTTTCTGCTCAAGGGCCAGCTGGCCGTGATGGCGCCGAATGGTAATGGCAATCAGGTGCTCAACTATATTTCGCCCGGCGAAGTATTTGGTGCGCTGGCGATGATTCGCGCCACGCCGCGCAGCGCTACCATTCGTGTTGACGAGGCGGCCAGAGAAGCGATTGTCGCACGCCTGAATTACGCAGATTTCAGCAATATCTCCGAGTTCAACTACCTGTCACTGGCGACCAAGCTGGCGTTTTACCGCATGCTGGCGCACAACATTCGCTGGACGCTGGAAGTGAACAAGATGCAGAACCCGCAGCATGAGCTGGTGCCCAGGCTGCGTACTGTGCCGATCTTTACCGGTGCCAAAGGGACGGTGGAAGAGCTGGCAGCCTTGAATGATCAGGCCCATAAACTGGCCGATATTCTTTGCCTGTGGAATGAGTCGGCGCAGCCGGTGCGCAGCAATATGCAAACCACCTGACAGATACCTCTCCACTTTGCGACCGTTCCACAAGGTGCGGTGCAATCTTTCCGTAGGAGCCCTCGACCGAGGGCGATAGGTTTTCGCGGCTGAAGCCGCTCCAGATGGGAATGCAGTGGGCTGCCTGTGGGGGAATTAGGGAGTGAATACATCATCCAGTGTTTTGGCTTCCAGAATGCAGTCGGCCCAGGTTTCCAGTTGTTCCGCAGTCGCCGATTCGAGGCGCGCCTGAACGGCTTCTGGCAGCGGACCAAACCGGCGCACAAGTTGGCGAGTCAGCAAAGTGCGCTCACCACGCAGCAAGCCTTTCTGCTCGCCCTCGTCGTACCACTGCTGAATGCGTTCAGCCAACATGCTGTGTACCTCCTGAATATCCTGCATCGCCGGGATATGCGTATCTGGCGGCAATCGTCGCGGAATGATTATACGCCGTACCCACTCCGCCAGACTTCTGCGCAGACCACTTTGTTCCGGTAGCCCGAGCCAGTCTATCAGATGGCCCAGTACCCGTTGAATATCCTCCGGTCTGCGGCTGTTCTCCAGCCGGAACACCGCAGCAACGAGGTTCCTCAGCGGTTCCAGTTGTTCCTCGCTGAATGCCCCTTCG
>JBECKT010000118.1:0-41481 GCA_040235405.1 Alcanivoracaceae bacterium | reverse complement strand
GCAACGGCCAGTGCAGACATTTTCAGTACGGATTTCTTGCTCATGGATACAGCCCTCTTCAGTGACAGTGTTGTGGTTGCCGCGCTGCGACCTGGGGCCGTGGCAGCTGTCACAAGAAAGGCATTTTCCGTGCCAGAATTATTAAACTGTTGATTTATATTGATTAACTTCTTGCGTTGTAGAGTGGGGCGGGGCTTTTTGCTATACCGGAACGGGTCAAATGGTCATCGGGGTGCGCCATGCTGGTGCCATGCACTGATATGGCGCACCGGATGCTATCAATCGCAAGTTGCGGTGCCTTGCCGGGTTTCCTGCTCGACCGGGTTTTCACCGTCAAGGCGGGTTGCCGTGATACCGCATTCCGGCGATTTCTCCAGCCGCAGTTGATAGGTTGCCCCGGCCACGGCATCGAAACGGATCAGGCCCAGACAGCGATCCCGGTGGAAACGATCGCGCCGGGTGTAGCGAAAGCCAGCGGTAACGGCGCTGCCCGTGGCCACACGGGCGTGCACTTCGGAGCTTTTTTTCATGGCTTCATTGAGGTCTTCCAGAGCCTTGTAGCCGCCGAGGCCAACTGACAAGGGAGTTTCCTGCAGTCCCTTGCCCGGCACGCAGATTACCGGTTGTGCGGGCAGGCCATCGCTGGAGAAAACCAGTGTTGCCGCATCTTCACCCGTGTGGTCGATATGGCGACCGGACTGGCAGGCGGCCAGCAGGCAGAGTGTGGCAAGCAGGGCGATTCGCATAACGGACTCCGGGACGAGAAAGAAGAAGCGCCAAGGCTCGCGGCTTGACTGGCTGACGTCAAGAGTGATGTGCCTGCAGCAGTGGCTCCTGGAGCGGCCGACCGGCCGCGAAAACTTTCGCCGTCGATCGACGGCTCCTACAACAAAGCCAACCACCGCTCCTACAAGTCGGTTCGGGTGGGCGGGTAGATGCCTGCATCGCGCGGCTGATCAAACCACAGCTGAATCGCCTCGCGGGTCATATCATGGCGTTGTTTCGGCAATGGCACCCAGCGATCGAAGTTACCGGTAGCAGCGCTGAGAAACTCCAGCAGCGGAATATGCTGGCGCAACACCCGATGATGGCGATGACCGATGACCGGATTAAAATAGCCGAGAAAATCCAGCATTTGTCGCGGGTTTTTCCGGACCCACAACCATGAGCCCATCTCCAGGGTAAAGGGCAGGAAAATGCGCTCCTGATGGTTATCAACGGCGCTGTCGTACAGGTAGTCCCAGAGGTCGCCATGGGTGGTGTAGTTCACCGATTGTGGTTCAATCAGATAGGGATGCAGATGCGGGAAGGTGCGCTCCATCAGCTGGCGCAGGGCGTAGATTTCGCCGATATGGGCAATCGGTCGATGGCTGCGGGCGTAGCAGCTCCATAACCGGTCGCGCCGACCAAAGCCGCTGTGGCAATCCAGGGTCATCGAGAACGGTGCACACTGGATTCTTTCCTGCACCACCCTGACCAGTGCCGCAGCTTCCGCTTCCATCGGCGCGCCGCGGCGGCCGCGATACCAGGGCAACCACGGACCAAGCCGGTGACCGCCAATCAGAAACGGCACCTTGCCCATGGCATCAATCGGCGCGTTGCGCATCAGGTCGACGCCATTCGGGTTGCAGCGCGACCGTCGCCACATGCCACCGGGGTTGACGATCGGCATGATCACCAGCCGCATCTGTTCAAGCCGCCGGTGCAGTGATTCATCCCAGTGCAGCCGCTCCACCAGCGTGTGCAGCCAGGCCAGCAGAATCTGCGAACCGATCCGTTCCACCCCGTGGACCCCGCCGAACAGGCCGAACACCGGCACCCGGGGCTTGCGGCTGCCCAGCTCCAGCACATGCACCGGCAGCGAGTGCTGGCCGGCCTGTACCTGCAGCACGGTATCGCAGCGCAGCCAGCGGCTGCCGCGATCAATGATGGCATTCAACTGGACCAGCTCGGGCAGATGACGTTGCAGTTCGGCGGGATCCATAGCCTGACCATGCGGAGGAAAGTGACCAGCATAAGTCAGCCATATGTCGTCCTGATGACTGCGATGCAGTGCGTCGCAGTGGTCCTTTGCAGGAGCGGCTGACCAGCCGCGAAATCTTTTTATAAAGAGATTTCGCCGTCGATCGGCGGCTCCTGCGGTAGTCAGCAGCAGCCGGTCGTTCGGTGCTTTGACTGTCACGAAAATGTGGCGGTTTTGTCACCCCGGCGTCACTGCCCGCACTGACCATGAGCACAGCTGTGATCAGTGACTCAGGAGTGTGCCGGTGCTGTCGTCGAACAGTCTGTCCATGCTGCAAACCGGGGATGTCCTGCTGTTTTCCGGAAAAGGGCTGAGTAGTGATGTGATCCGCTGGTTTACCGGCAGTAGCTGGACCCATGTCGGCGTGATAGTTCGTCTTGATGAGATCGATGAACCGTTGTTGCTGGAGTCCAATCTCGGCCCGGAGTCTGCTGACCTGTTCAGCGGCGAAGCGCAGGCTGGTGTGTCACTGGTGTCGCTGGCTCGCAAGCTGGCGGACTATGACGGTGACATTGTCGTGCGTCGCCGCGAGGGTAATCCGCTTTGCCAGCGCCAGCGTCGACTGGTGCGCCGTCTGGTGCGACGGTTATACCGCCGCCCGTATCGAAACTATCTCTGGCGTCAGGTGATTGATGCTTTGCCCGGGCGGCGTCGGCGCGATTACTCGGCCATGTTCTGTAGTGAACTGGTGGCTGAGTTTTACCGCCGACTTGGTTGGTTGCCGCGGGAAATCCGCACCGGACGCTTTGTTCCCGGGCATTTTGCCGATGCCTCGCTGACATTGCTCGGTGGCGAACTGCAACAACCGGTATGGCTGAAATCCGTGACCGAACAGCCAAACGTTCATGGCCGGGAAAAAAATTCGCAACTGGCAGTTGCCGGTCGTTGAAACTGTGGAGTATGGTACCTGAGAAGGGTGGCCACCCGTCTTTGCAACTTGCAACACTGCCTGAACCGGAAGAGGAGAAGGCGGCAGAGGGTGGCGTCACTTCAGAACTCTCTGCTGCTGTGAAAAAGCGTTTTCATCAACAGCGAGAGGAATCCGAATGGAAGAGCGCGCGGCACTGCTTCGTTCCGTAGAAAGCCCTGAACCCACTCCGCGATCCGCGTCATCCGCTTCACGTCAAAGCACACCCGGCTCCAGCCCCGATACGCCCGCTGCCGAACGGCAGAAGGTCTACGTGCTCGACACCAACGTGCTGATTCACGACCCCAATTCGCTGCTCAATTTTGATGAACATCGTGTGGTTATTCCGATGACCGTGCTGGAAGAGCTGGACAAGCTCAAGTCCGGAAAATCCAATATTGCCGCTGATTGCCGTGCGGCGATCCGGCTGATTGATCAGGTGCTGGGCAATGCCTCACCGGAGGAGGTGGAGGCGGGCGTGCCGATCTGTCGGCCACAACGTCCGGACGGCAGTCTGTCGGTGCTGATGCCCCGGCAGCAGCATGATGAACGGCCACTGCTACCTGAACACCTGAATGACAATCGCATTATTAACGATATCGCCGCGCTGATTCAGCGTGATCCGGGCCGGCACTATGTGCTGGTGACCAAGGACATCAACATGCGCCTGAAATCCCGGGCCTGTGGCATTGATGCCGAGGATTACCACACCGACCAGTTGCTCAGCGACATCGGCCAGATGACCCGTGGCTACTTCGATATCGAAGGCAGTCTCTGGGACCGGGTTGATCAGGTCGAAACGGTTCAGGAAGGCTGCGATACCGTGCACCGCATTTCCCACGGCCTGCTGGTCAGTGAAATTCTGGGTGAGGAAGTTTTTCCGAATCAGTACCTGATTGATGAGCAGGGTTTTGTTGGCCGGATTCGCTCGGTCGAGCAGGGCGTGGTGACCATCTTGCACCTCAAACGCTCGGCGCTGATGGAGCAGCATGCCTGGGGCTTGAAGCCGATCAATATCCATCAGGCCATTGCCCTGCACCTGCTGCTGGATCCGGATATTCATATGGTTACCCTGACCGGTGCTGCCGGTTCCGGTAAAACCATTCTGGCGCTGGCGGCGGCGATCGAGATGACGGTGGAGCAACGTCGCTTCAACAAGATCATTGCCACCCGCTCGACGCCGCCGTTGGCGGAAGAGCATGGCTTTCTGCCCGGCACCGAAGAGGAGAAAATGGATCCGTGGCTGGGCGCTATTAACGACAATATCGAAGCGCTGCATCTGAACGATGAAAATCCCGGCGGTTCCATCGAGTACGTCAAGGAGCGCGCCAATATCCAGTTCAAGGCACTGAACTATATTCGCGGCCGCAGTTTCCAGCGCAGCCTGATCCTGATTGATGAAAGCCAGAACCTGACGCCACACCAGATGAAGGCCATCATTACCCGCGCCGGGGAAGGCTCGAAAGTGGTTTGCCTTGGCAATCTGGCGCAAATCGATACGCCGTATCTGACTGCGACCAGCTCTGGCCTGACGTACATGACCGAACGCTTCAAGGGTTTCCACTTTGGCGGCTCCGTGCAGCTCAACGGTGTACCCCGGTCACTGTTGGCAGAGTATGCCGAGAAAAACCTGTAGAGCGGCTGACCAGCCGCGAAAGCCGCAAGATAATCGCGGCCGATCGGCCGCTCCTACGATGGGGAGGATAGCCGTAGGAGCCGTCGACCGACGGCGAAGGTTTTTCGCGGCCGATCGGCCGCTCCTACGATGGGGAGGATAGCTGTAGGAGCCGTCGACCGACGGCGAAGGTTTTTCGCGGCCGAGACACCGCGCCCGCAGGCCCGCTGGCTTGCCGGGGAAGGGAGCGTTACAGTACCGCCTTCGTTGCCGTTTTGCCCCACCGGGGCTTGCTGAGAAGGAGTCTGCGCATGAAGCGTGTTGCCACCCTGCTGGTGCTGGGAAGCTGTGTTGCGATGTCGCCGGTGGTGGCTTATGAGCAGACCGATCTGGTCTGGCGCTTCTCGCTGACCACCATGAAGCCGGATGTCGACAGCGACCTGACCGTGGTGGCGCCGGCCGGTGCCGAGATTGACATGATTCAGGACACCCATCTCGGCCTTGGCCTGGCTTACTTGATGACCGACCATTTCGGTCTCGGTCTGCATACCGTCTGGCCACTCAAGCACAGTCTGTTTCTTGATGACGGCGTCAGTCGCAGCCGGGCCGGTTCAACCCGTGCCATGCCGGTGACGGTGACGTTGCAGTATTACCTGCCGAAACTGGGCGCCGCCAAACCCTGGGTCGGCATTGGCCGTAATTACGTGCGCTTTTCCAGGGAAAACGTCGGCTCCGGGCTGGCCGCCAGTGCTGATGGCATGCGTCTGCCGTCATCAAAGGGGTTTGCCGGGGAGTTCGGGCTGGACTGGGATATCGACGGCAATATGGCGCTGAGCCTGTCGGCCATCTATGCAGAGGCGGAAACCCGGATGGTGTTGAGCCAGTCCGGGGCCACCGTGGACAGCGTCCGTTTCAGCTTTGACCCCTGGATCTGGAATGTCGGTTTAGCGCGACGGTTCTGAGCAATCAGCCGGGTTGGTCCGCCGCGTCCTGACGCGGCGCTTCCATCGGCTTTTCACTGAGCAGTTCTTCCGGCGGATAGACGCAATCGAGCTTCATGCCGATAGCCTTTTCCAGCTGCGGTAGCAGGAACGCATCATCCTCACAGGCGAAGCTGATCGAGATGCCATTGGCGCCGGCCCGCCCGGTGCGGCCGATCCGGTGAACATAATCCTCCGGGTCTTCCGGCAGGTTGTAATTCACCACATGGCTGACGCCATCAATATGAATCCCGCGGCCGGCCACATCGGTGGCAATCAGAACCTGCACGGCGCCACTGCGGAACGATTCCAGGGTGCGGCTACGCTGGGTCTGCGGCACGTCACCGGAAATCATCGCCGCCTTGATGCCCTTGCGCTGCAGTTTTTCAAACAGCTTGCGGGTAATGTCGCGACGGTTGGCAAAGACCATGACCTTGTCGAGATTCTCGCGGGTGATCAGGTTGTAGAGCAGGGTAAATTTCTGGTCGGTTTCGGTGATATACACCTTCTGGTCAACCCGCTCGGTGGTGATCTGTTCCGGTTCGATCTCGACGATCTGCGGCTCCACGGTCCAGCGACTGGTCAGGTTCATCACGTCCTGACTGAAGGTGGCGGAGAACAACAGGGTCTGGCGGAACTGCGACGACGGCGTCAGGCGAACAATCCGTTTCACATCCGGAATAAAGCCCATGTCGAGCATGCGGTCGGCTTCATCAATCACCAGCACTTCGACGCGGTCCAGCCACAGGTCGCGGCGGTTGGCGAAATCAAGCAGCCGGCCCGGTGTCGCCACCAGAATATCCACTTCGGTTTTTTGCAGCTGATCCTGCTGGCGGTTGAAGTTCATGCCACCGACCACGCTCATCACCGACAGGCCGGTGTACTTGCCAAGCTGGTGGGCATCTTTCTCGATCTGCATCACCAGCTCTCGGGTCGGGGCGATGATCAGGGCGCGAGGCTCGCCGGCATAGCGTTTGACCTGAAGCGGGTTGCGCAGCAAATCGTTGATGACGGTGACGAGGAAGGCGGCGGTTTTACCGGTGCCGGTCTGGGCCCGGCCAATGGCATCGGCGCCCGCCAGCGTGTGGTGCAGCACTTCAGCCTGAATCGGAGTGCAATACTGGAAGCCGGCCTCGGCGATACCACGCATCAGGCGCGGATCAAGGTCGAAGTCGTGGAATCGGGTGGCGCCTTCTTTCTCGGCAACCTGGAATTGCTCCAGGGTCCAGCTGTCGTTCTCGGCTTGCGTCATCGCTGCATCATCACTTCAGGTCGTCATTCAGGCGGCCATTGTATGCAAAGCAGGCGACGATGTCGTCAGCTTCGGTCGCAGCAGAGCCCCCGGCCATCGGCCAGGGGCTGAGCGTCATGAGCGTTTGCGCATCAGCTTCTGGCCGCTGACCATCAGTTTCTGATAGCTGGTCGGCAGCAGGCGCTGCATGGTGTCAATGGCAACGGCATCGGCACCGATCAATACCCGGCGCTTGTTACCACGAATGCCGGCGATAATGGCAGCCGCAGCCTGCTCCGGCGTGGTGCGGAACATTTTCTCGAATTGCTCTTTCGAGGTTTCACCATCCATACCGGTGATTTTCGAAATATCTGCAGTCATGCGGGCGTTTTTGGCGATATTGGTCTTGATGCCACCGGGGTGAACACTGGTACAGGAGACCGTGCTGCCTTCGATTTCGAGTTCCTGGCGCAGCGATTCGGTAAAGCCGCGCACGGCGAATTTGGCTGCATTGTAGGCGGACTGGGCCGGTACGCCAATCAGGCCGAAGACACTGGAAATATTCACGATATGGCCCTGATCAGCACGCTTCAGGTGCGGCAGGAACGCCTTGGTGCCATACACCACGCCCCAGAAGTTGATGCCCATCAGCCATTCGAAATCCTCGTAGCTGGAGTCTTCAACGGTGGAGCCCAGCGCCACGCCGGCGTTGTTGACGACGATGTTCACCGTGCCGAACTTCTTCAGCACTTTTTCGGCGTAAGTATAAAAGGCATCGCGGTCGGCAACATCCAGGCGATCGGCAATAACATCGCAGCCAGCTTTGTTGAGCTCCCCGGCAACCTGATTGACGGCATCCTCGTTGATGTCCGACAGCGCCAGCTTGCAGCCGGCGGCGCCCAGTTGAAATGCCAGTGCCCGGCCAATGCCCGAGCCGGCACCGGTGATGACGGCAACGCGATCGCGAAACGACTTCATGAAAACTCCCATGCAAGACTGAAACAGTGGCGGGGAGTTTAGCGACTGGGGCCCGGCTTGTCGGGCCAATAGCTCAGATCCTGCTCAGTGCCGGCGCCCGCTCGCCCCGCAGGGCAGAGGCAATGATATTGCGGCTGTGCTGAGCGAGATCATCCAGATCTGTCTCACTCAAACCCTGTACCGGGACAGGGGCATGGACAGTGATATGGACATCGCCCGGGGTCAATTGCAGGGTGCCGGCGGGCAGTACTTCCCGGGTGCCGTTGATGGTGATCGGCAGTATTGGCAGGGACAGGTCCAATGCCATGTTGAAGGCGCCTTTCTTGAACGGCATCAGCACACCGTCGCGACTGCGGGTGCCTTCCGGGAAGAACAGGATGCTGGTGCCGGCATGGATGCGCTCGCGAGCAGCATCAAGAGAGGCCAGAGCTGCCTGACGGTTGCTGCGGTCAATGAACACATGGCCCAGTGCTGCACAACTGACACCAATCACCGGCACCTTGCGCAGTTCCTGCTTCATCACCCAGCGCAGGTCCATGCCAAGCCAGCCGTACAGTACCCAGATGTCGAAGTGGCTGAGATGATTGGCGACAATGATATAGCTCTGCCCGGGTCGAATATTCTCAAGGCCCTGCAGATGTACTTTGACACCGCTCAGGAACAGCCCGAGCCGGGCCCATGGCACGGCGGTAAAACGGGCGGTGCGGGCAGGGCCGACGAAACGGACCGAGATCAGGCAAAGCAGGCCAAAGAAAACTGTCGCCAGTAACATGGTTGGAACCAGAATGAGCCAGACGTGAACAAGATGCAGCAGGCGAATCATCCGGGAACTCCGCAGCAGTGGTCAGTCAGGGGGCAGGTGAGATCCGGAGCATGGGTGATGCCGGCAGCCGGGCGATCAGCCGAATCGTCATTCCGCTCTCCTGCGAATGCTCTGGGGAGTATAGGCAACGGTTGTGATCGTCACAATTGATTGATAAGGGGGCGGGTGTCAGAAATCGTTGCCGGTTATTGCAGGGTAGCTGGCCAGGTCTCACTGAACGAACGTGGCTTCTCGATGTGGTACCCCTGTGCATAGTTCACGCCCAGATCGGCCAGCAGTTCCAGCACCAGCGAGTCTTCGACAAATTCGGCAATGGTGTGCAGGTTGAAGGCTCGCGCCACATTCACCAGTGCGCTGATCAGTACCTGATGTTCGCTTTCCCGGGTCAGGTTGCGGACAAACGAGCCGTCAATCTTGATGTAGTCCAGCGGCAGCTTTTTAAGATAGTAGAGCGACGAGAAGCCGACACCGAAATCGTCCAGAGCAAATCGGCAGCCTTCGCTGCGCAATGCTTCCATGATCTGGATCGAGGCGTCGATGTCCGCCAGTGCCGCCGTTTCGGTGATTTCAAAGATAACCGACGACGGCGCAACCCCGAACTCGGCCAGGCTCCGGCGGACATGCGGCACCAGATTCGGATTATTGAACGAGCGTCCGGAAAGATTCACCGCCAGGCTGGTCTGCACGCCATTTTGCTGCAGCAATGCCAGATGTTCGAAAACCCGGGTGATGACCTGCTCATCAAGACGATGAATCATGCCACTCTGTTCCGCAGCGATAATCAGCTGAGCGGTATTCATCAGCTTGTTGTCCTCGTCGCGGCCACGCAGTAAAGCCTCGTGGTGGGTCACGGTACGGCTTTGCAGGTCAAGAATCGGCTGGTAATGCATGTCGACCCGCTGATCAGCCAGCATCTGGCGGATCTGCCGATCCCAGAACACCCGCTCGTGGATGCGGGCGCGGTGAATATCATCGCCGTCGAAAAGATGCCAGGCGTTGCGCCCTCCGGCTTTGGCCTGATACAGGGCGATGTCGGCATTGGCCAGCAGCTCGTCAATGTTCTTGCCGTGCTCGGGGCAAAGCACCACCCCAATACTGGTGGTGACAGCGACATTGATCTCGGCATCCAGCGGTGGCAGCCGGTGCAGTGCCGTGCAGCAGCGCCGCGCCGCATGATCGACACTGATCCGGTCGGCGCCCGGCAGCAGAATGCCGAATTCATCGCCGCCCAGGCGGGCAATGATGTCTGATTGACGCAGTTCGCCACGCAGTACCTTGCTGACTTGCTGCAGCAGCCGGTCACCCTGGTGGTGGCCGCGCAGGTCATTGATGTCCTTGAACTGGTCCAGATCCAGCAGCATCAGGGCGAAGCCGCCGCCACCGGCAATCATGGCCCGGGCGCGCTCAAGAAAGCCGCGCCGATTGAGCAGGCCGGTGAGTGGGTCGTGCAGGGCCAGCCAGCTGAGGTGTTCCTCTGCCAGGCGCTGGTCGGAAATATCGAGGCCGATGCTGACAATGCGTGGCTCGCCGCCGTCGTGCATCAGCCAGGGCACGTGCCACCAGGCCAGCAGCACCGGTTCGGCGCCAGGCCGGGTCATGGCAGTTTCGTGGCGATAGTGACTGCGGCGCCCGTTGAGCAGCTCACCAAGACGCATCGGCAGGTCCACCGGGGCATCGTTAAGCAGGTTGATAAAGCGCAGTTCGGCAGGGATGGAATCGGCAATACCCGATAGCCAGCGGCCATGACGGTTGACCGACAGGAGTCGGCCGCTGGCCGCTTGAGTAAACACTACGATGTCAGCTGTATCCTGTAATAGCCGACTGAGGTCTTGCTGCTCAGCCAGACTTTTGGCCAGGTTGTCAGCGATCTGATCCGGTTTTCTTCGCCACTTCAGCAGGGCCATGCGAATATCCGTCGGTTGGTTTTCGGCGTGACGGATAGGTGAAACTATCAGGAGAAACGCTACGACACAAGCATGAGCAGAATGCCATCAGTCTTCAGGATTGCCGGCGTCTGGCGAAAGCCGCCCGAGCGGCCTCCGCCGGTGCTGGTGCGGGCTCAATCGAGAATGCGGACGTCATCTGCCTGATCGCCACGTTCGCTCTGGCGCAAGCCGAAGCGCACTTTCTGGCCCTGTTTCAGGGTGCGGCGGTCGCCGTTGCGGACGGCGCGGAAGTGGACAAAGATCTCGCGGCCATCGTCGGACAGGATAAAGCCGTAACCCTTGTTCGGGTTAAACCATTTCACTTCGCCCTGCAGCTCGCCGGCTTTCAATGGGCCGGCCGGCATCTTCATCGGCAACAGGGTCAGCAGTGGCAACAGGTACAGCGCCAGTGGCAGCCACATCCACAGCGGCGCGGCGCTGTCAGCGCTGGCATAGCTGATACTCAGGCCGGCCAGATACAGGCAAAGCAGCGGGTACAGAATGGTGCGGCTGTTTTCCCGCAAGGCACAGAACAGGCTGATGCCGGCCGCCAGCAGCATGCCGAAGCCGGCCTGCTGGCCCGCCATCAGGGCGCCACGCGGATTAACTGGCAAACTGCCAAGGAGCTGGGCAGGATCGACCAGCAACCAGATGCCGGCAACGGCGAACAGCAGGGCGTATAGAAGATGGAAAACAGTGAAGAGTCGTTGCATCGAAAAAACCTCGTGGTGACGTAAATGAATGAACAGTGGATTGGTCGCTGCCGGCGCGACGGCACAGGGGCAGGACCGTTAGTCAGAAGGTCGCGCCGGGGCATTGTAGCCAAACTTGCTGCCGGCTGCTTGCCTGTTGCGGAGTGCTGATGAATTTCGATTACCCGTTTTTACAGCCCGATTTTTTTGCAGCGCTGGAACAGAGTGGCGCCGCCGCGCCGGAGTCCGGCTGGTATCCGCAGCACCTGGCAACGGCGGATGTCTGGATGCCGCTGTATCTGAAAACCCACAACCGTGGCGAGTATGTGTTTGATCATGGCTGGGCGCAGGCCTATGCCGAGCACGGGCTAAACTATTTTCCGCGCCTGGTGACCGCAGTGCCGTTCAGTCCGCTTGTCGGGCCGCGTTGGCGTGGCCAGCCGGATGTCGCCCTGCTGCGCAGCTATGTTGAGCAGCAGGCGCGGGAAAGCAGGGCATCGTCCTGGCATCTGCTGTTTCCTGACCAGACCGCTCAGGACGCCCTCGAGGATTGGCCGCTGGCCCGGCGTGAGGCTTGCCATTTCCGTTGGTTTAATCGCGACTATGCTGATTTCGAATCGTTTCTGGCGACGCTGACATCCAGGCGGCGCAAGTCCATTCGCCGCGAGCGACAGTCTTGTATGTCGGCCGATGTCCGGATCGAGCAGGCCAGCGGTGAGGATATTCCGGAAAACTGGTGGAAGGCGTTTTATGCCTGCTATGTCGCCACCTATTACAAGCGTGGTCAGCGGCCCTATCTAAGTGAGGATTTCTTTGACCGGTTGCGGCGCTCGTCACTGGGCGGGCAATTGATGCTGGTGCTGGCCTTCACCGGCGACGAGCCGGTCGCTGCTGCTTTCTACCTGTTTGATCAGCACACCCTGTATGGCCGTTACTGGGGCTGTCTGCGCGAGTTCGATGGCCTGCATTTTGAGCTGTGTTATTACCGCGGCATCGAGTTCTGTATCCGGCGTGGGTTGAAGGAGTTTGATCCCGGCGTGCAGGGGGAGCACAAGATTCTGCGTGGCTTCGAGCCGGTGATCACCCACTCGTTGCACTGGATGCGTGAGCCGGCGTTTCACCGGGCAGTAACGGATTTCTGCGAGAGGGAGGCGGTGATGGTGCGGGCCTATCAGCAGGAAGCCCGCACGCTGCTGCCCTATCGGCAGGCGGAACAGGCGGGCTGATTCAGGCGGCGCGGCTGTGCTCGGCGTCGAAAAACACCAGGGACATGGTGATCAGATCTTTCAGGTCGCGCGCCGGGTGGCTCGGGTCTTTCGGGCCAAGCTGGTCAGTGACATCTTCAAAGTCGCCATCTTCCGGGCTCGACAGGTCGACGAAATATTCGATTACCTTGCGATCCTGGGTCACCAGCGTACCGGAGTAGACGCCCTCATCGAAAACACCCAGACACGGAAACACCGCCTGATCCAGATTCACGCCCTGATTATGGAACCACGCCAGCAATGCCTGTTCGGACTCGCCACGACGGATCTGGCTGGTGGCTGCCGCCACCGCCTCCCAGGCGTTCTGTTCACTGATTTTGTTGAATTCCATAGGGTGCTCCCTATCTCCGTGAGCTGATTTTAGCCAGACCGGTCCCGGGGCTGGCCAGTATCCGGGCGACATCCGGTGTCTGTCAGGGGATAAACGGAATTTATTCGTATTGGCTGGATCAGGCAACCCCGCTTTCTGCCGGAAACAGGGGTGGCATCGGGCAGTCCATCAGCGTGGCGATGCCGCGCAGCAATTCCGCCTCCTGCACCTGAATCAGGCCATCCGCTCGGGCAATGTCGGCCAGGCCATCGAGCAGCGGGCCTTTCAGTAATGGCATCAGGTCACGGAGATCCTGCAGTGCCTGATCCAGCGCCTCAAGCCGGCACTGTTCCAGCGGCACCAGGCCGGTACCTGCCGGTAGCAGGGCAATGGCAGCACCACGAAACAGGTTCTCCGCTACCTCGCCCTTCGCCCCGGATGCATGGATCATCAGCGACATCACCAGCTGAATCTGGCTGGCCACGGCCGGATACTGGCGAAAACGTACTTGCGGAGCCCGGGATGCATTTGCCCGCAGATGGTCGGCAAGAATCCGGGTCAGAATAAATTCGAACAGTGTCAGCCTCTGGTCATGCTTCACCAGCTGATCCAGTTCCGCCAGAAACTGGTCGCGCTGAGCCTGAGGTAGTTGTTTCAGGGCGGGAATGGCCAGGTCAGTCAGTGGCAAACGTAAACGGGTGCCGAGTTTGCTGATGTCCTCACAGAGCTGGGCCACCATACGTTGTTCCAGCGTCGGCAGGCTCAGCAGGGCGATCAGTTCGTCCCGGTCCGAGCGGCTGGCCCCGATGGCCAGTGCCAGAACGACCCAGCGGGCCGACTCCGGCTGACGAAAGTTCTGCTTCAGTGGCTCCGGAATGGCGTCGTGCAGGCTGCGGGCATAGCCGACATGTGACTCACGCATGGTGCCAACGGTGCTGGCGATGCCCATGGCGGCGGCTGCACCGGCAGCCTGTGCAGCAGCGCTACCGGCAAATCCCATGGCGTTATCGCTGACAGTTGTGGTCGTGGCCTTGGCGGCGGGTTGCTCGCCATTCTGGCGTTGCCGCACTCGCGCCCGTGCCAGCCACTCTCCCCCCAGCGCCTTCAGGCGTTCATCTACCGGCGGATGAGTGGCGAGCAGGTATTGCAGGTGAAACGGTACCGTGGCGCCGAAGCACATGTGGCTCATGTCTTCGCCATGGGAAGAAACAAGGTGGCTGCCGTGCTGGTTGCGAATCTTGATCAGGGCATTGGCAATGCCGGACGGGTTGCGGGTGAACTGTACCGATGAGGCATCGGCCAGCAACTCTCGCTGGCGGGAGATGGCGGCCTTGATCAGGCGGCCGAAGAACAGGCCGATGTAGCCGATCACCATCATTGCCAGACCGAGAATGATCAGAAAGAACACGCCGGCGGCTTCATTTTTCCCGGAGCGGCGATTGAAAAACCGTGTCCTTGTGTTGGCATGCAGCAACAGCTCGCCAACCTTGCCAATGGCGAGAATGCCGGCGAGCACGGCAATCAGGCGCATGTTCAGGCGCATGTCGGCATTGAAGATATGGCTGAACTCGTGGGCGATCACACCCTGCAGTTCTTCCCGGGTCAGGGTGTCCAGTGCGCCGCGGGTAACCACCAGCACCGCTTCAGTGGGGCGGTAGCCAGCCACCAGTGCATTGATGGCGGATTCCTGCTCCATGACAAAAGTGCGCGGCACCGGAATGCCGGATGCAATGGCCATTTCCTCAATGACGTTACGCAGGCGCCGGTCGGCTGGTTTGCTGCTGTCAGGCAGGATTTCTCTGGCGCGGAGCAGATTGGCGAGGCCGATGCCGCCTTCGCGAAGCTGCCAGGCTTTGCGAACACTGCCAGCGAGGATAATCGCCAGGGTAATCAGCAGGCTCCACAGCATCGCTGGCGAGCGCAGCCAGTCGCTCAGGGTGTAACCGCCGCCGCTGGCCCACAGTGCCGCCAGGTACAGGCACAGGCTGACGGCGGCAACGATGGCGCTGACGGCAACAACAAAATAGCCCGCCAAAAGCCAGGTGCGTCGCCGCGCCCGTTCCTGATGCTGAAAGAAATTCACGGGTCAGCCTGAATAGTTCAGAAGCTGACCTTGACCGCCTGCCGAGCTGCCGGATCTTCCAGTTCAAGCTGCTGGGCCTGCTTGAAGCTGCCGAACAGACCGCCGATAAAGTTGTTCGGAAACTGTTCCCGGTAGGTGTTGTAGTCCATCACCAGATCGTTGAAGGCCTGACGGGCAAAGCCGACCCGATTCTCGGTGCTGGTCAGTTCTTCCATCAGCTGGGCGATGGTTTCATTGGCACGCAGTTCCGGATACTGCTCGGATACGGCATAAAGGTTGGCGAGCGATCCGGAGAGTAACCCTTCGGCGCGGCCCAGTGCGGTCATGGCGCCAGCGTTGTCGGGTTGGGCGCGGGCATTCTTGCGGGCGCTCTCGGCCTGATTGCGGGCTTCAATAACCTGGGTCAGGGTTTCTTTTTCATGACCCAGATAGGCCTTGGCAGATTCCACCAGCGACGGAATCAGGTCATGGCGGCGTTGCAGCTGGACGTCAATCTGGGCGAAACCATTCTTGAAACGGTTTCGCAGCGCGATCAGTTTGTTATAGACGGCGATGAGGTAAATCAGCACCAGTGCCAGAAAGCCGAAAAACAACCAGATTCCCATGATCTCTTCCCCTGTTCCCTGACGATCAAGCCGCAGTGGCGAAAAAGCACCTGTCGGTGCGTACCGGCCAGACTATAACCAGCGCGGCGGCAGATGTCAGCGGATCAGGGCGCGGCAGCCTTGACGACACCGAACGGCAGATAGTGGTCGACCAGCAGGGCGGCAAACAGTACGAACAGGTAGGTGATCGAGTAGCCGAAGGTTTTCATCGGCAGGCTCGGGTCATCACTGAAGCGCAGGCGGAACGCATGCAGCAGGAATATGCCGCCAAGCACAATCGCAGTAGCCAGATAGATCAGCCCGCTCATCCCGGTCAGATAGGGTAGCAGCGATGTCACTACCAGCAGGATGGTGTAATAGAGCACGGACTGGCGGGTAAAGGGGATGCCGTGGGTCACCGGCAACATCGGAATACCGGCCTTGGCGTACTCGTCGCGACGATGAATCGCCAGCGCCCAGAAGTGCGGCGGCGTCCAGACAAAAATGATCAGCACCAGCAGCCAGGCGTACGGGTGCGCCTCACCGGTAACTGCAGTCCAGCCCAGCAGCGGCGGGATGGCGCCGGCGAGCCCGCCAATGACGATGTTCTGCGGCGTCGCCCGCTTCAGGTACAGGGTGTAGATAAACGCGTAGCCGATAAAACCGAACAGGGTCAGAAATGCGGTCAGCGGGTTAACCAGCCAGTACAGTAGTGCCATGGACGCTGCCGCCAGCAACACCGCAAAAGCCACCGCCCGGCGGGTATCCAGACGCCCGGTGACGATGGGGCGTTTCTCGGTGCGAGCCATGATCGCATCGATTTTCTGGTCCATGATCTGATTGATCGCCGCAGAGGACATCATGGCCAGAGACATGCCGATAAACGCCGGGATAAAAATACTCAGCGGCACCATTCCGGCTGGCTCGGTGGCGAGAAACATGCCAGCCACCGCAGTGACCATCAGCAGCGCCACGACGCCGGGTTTGGTCAGTGCCCAGTAATCGCGCCAGCCGGCAGATGAGGTGCTCATGCGTCACGCTCCGAACAGGTGCGGATGGAACGGCCAAACAGTACCAGGCTGATCAGCAGAACTACCGCGAAGAAGTTATGCGCTACCGCCATCACCAGCGGCACCTTGAAAATGACATTGCCAAGGCCAAGGCAGATTTGCCAGATCAGCAGCCCGCCAATCACCAGCGCGAAATTACGATGGAAGTGGCAGCGGGCGTTGCGCAGGATGCGGATCACCAGCGTGCCAACCACCAGCAATACCAGCAAAGCGCCGAACCGGTGCATGACATGAATGGTGGTGCGGGCGTCGTTTTCCAGTACGCCGAATTCATAATCCGGTTTGTCGTGTGCATGGCCCCAGAACACAAAGGCATCTTCAAAATTGATGTGATCAACCCAGCCATTCTCGCAGATCGGCAGCTCGGTGCAGACTACTGCGGCGTAGTTCGCCGTGGTCCAGCCGCCCAGAGCGATCTGCAGGATGACTACTGCTATTGCTGCAGCGCTCAGGTTACGTAGCGAGCGCACATCACAGTCGTTGAGAAATTTTGGCCAGCCATACAGTTTGGCCGCCAGCCAGCAAAGCAGTGTCATGGTGGTGAAGCCGCCGAGCAGGTGCAGCATCACAATGGTTGGCTGCAAGCCCATGGTGACTGTCCACTTGCCGAGAATGCCCTGACAGATAACCAGAACCAGCAGCGTGGTCGGTAGCACCAGCGGTTGATTGGCGGCACGGCGATTGATCCATGCCAGTGCGGTGATAATGACGATCAACAGGCCGAGCGTGGCGGCAAAATAACGGTGCACCATTTCCGGAACAGTCTTGAACGCTTCCCGGTAGGTGCCCGGTGCAGCCTCGTTTTTCTGGCTGACGTAATCAATCGCCTTGCGCACATCAAGGTGGCCGTAGCAGCCCGGCCAGTCCGGGCAGCCCAGCCCGGCATCGGTCAGTCGGGTCCAGGCGCCAAGCATGATGACCCCGGCAGTCAACAGCACGGCCAAAACAGTCAGTCTTTGTTGCCACAGCAAAGCACGATTCACAACTGGTTCCTGCATGGTGATTACCCGATCAGTGAGCCTTTAAGGGTGCGTTTCAGGTCGTAGAGAATCTTGTCCGACTCGAGAAGCACGTCCTGTATGTCCTCGTGCGTGGGGTACCACATGAAAATTTGCCCGTCCGGGGCAACCAGAAAAATATGATCAACGGCGCGGCTTGCCCCTTGCATGAATGGCAGCAGGGCATGGTTCACAGCATCAGCATCGACTTGCAGCTCGACCATGCCGGCCACTTCGTTATCCAGAAAAGCGCGCAGCGCGGCACCCGGCTCTGCTGTATGGGCGATCATTCGGCGCACCCGCGGCGCGTCGGAGCCGAGTGCCAGCCGAAGCTGTTTGATCAGATAGTAAAGCCCGTTCTTGCAGGCACTTTCGCACTCGCCTGCAGCGATATACAGCATGGTCCACTGGCCGGCCAGTTGGCTGGTGTCGTAACGTTCTCCGTCCACGCTCAGTGGTTTCAGATCGTCAAACTGTACGTGAGGAACAATCAGTGCACCCTTGTTGGTGCGCTCCATATCACTGACATCAACAAACAGGTGCACGAAGGCCATGGTCAATGCGAACGGGGCAATGATCAGAGCCATGATCAGGAGGTTTCTGTTGCGCTGTGTCATGCGTCGATGTCCTGTTGATCGCCATCGCGGCGGCGAAAGCCGGTGATCAGGAAAAACAGCAATGCGGCAGTGGCCATGGCAAACCACTGCACGGCATAGCCGCGATGTTTCTCCGGGCCCATTACCGGGTCATGCCAGATACGCGGCATCTGCGCACCGCTTTCCAGTGCTGCATCCGGGCGCACCCGGATTTCGAAGGGCGCCAATTCTACTCCAAGAACTGTGGCAAGTGCGTTGATTTCGATCTTCTGCAGTCGCAGCGGCCAGCGCGGATTGGACAGGTCATCGTCAGCCAGGGTGAAGGCGCGGTCGCTGTACTGGTAGGCGAAGCCTTCCACGACGACGTCGCCGGAGATCGGGGTAATCTCCGGCAGCACGTTGCGGTCGGCGCCACGGCCGATCCAGCCGCGGTTGACTAGCACCCATTTGCCGCCATCAGTCTGTAGTGGCGTCAGTACGTGGTAGCCGGCAACCCGGTCCAGCACGCGGTTGTCCAGCAGGATGACCCTGTCGTTATCGAACTGCCCGTGCACCCGGACCGGATAATTCGCCGGTTCAGACAGGGAAAGCGCCTCGTTCAGTGACAGCGGATCGCGCCCGGAACGCTCTAGTTGTTGCTGTTGCCAGCTTGCCTTGGTGTCGGCACGGTCGAGCTGCCAGAACCCCAGCCGCAGACACAGTGCCACCACAGCCAGCGTGGCAAGCAGCGCAGGCAGTGAGTGATGAAAGCGGCGTGGCGCCATCCGGTTCTCCAGCAGCGGTTGCATGGCAACCGGTTCGCCCGATGCTGACCTGATCGGGCTAGAATGGGCCGGCATTCTAGCGGAGTCGTTTCCGCGGTGCGCGCCGGGCCGGCATTTTGTCGGACGGTTACTGCAGCAAGTGGAGGTTCTTATGTGGTGGGTGAAGGTTCTGGCTCTGTTGCTGCTGGCGGCTGCGGTGTTTGCCCTGTTTCGCGGCTTGACGTCGATGGTCAAGGGCGAGAGTGCCGATGGCCGGACGGTTCGGGCGCTGGCCTGGCGGGTAGGCCTGTCGGTGGCGGTATTCCTGTTTCTGATCCTGTCCATGTATATGGGCTGGATCACACCGCACGATGTGCGCTTTACCGAGCTGCACGGGGTGCCGGTAGAGCAGTCGCCATCGTCGGCACAGCCCTGATCGGGTATCGAGGCGCTACGGTTTACTTCCGGCCACCCTTTGGCGACGGGCTGAAGGGCATCGGGAACGCAGTGACATTGCTGCCACCGGCGTCAGTGACCTTGGCAACGCCTTCCTTTTCCACTTCATCAATACGAATCACCGCCTGCATCGGAATAAAGGAGCGCTGGACCCCGGCAAATTCGTTTTTCAGGCGTTCTTCGGACGGGTCGACCACGACCTGGGCGCGTTCGCCGAACAGGAACTCCTCGACCTCGATAAAGCCGTACAGGTCGCTCTGATAGATGCTGGTCACGTAGATCTCGTAGATCTGGCCCTGATTCAGGAAAATGACCCGGTATATCTGACGGTTGGCTGACATGATCTCGCTGACTGTTCACACCGCACAGGCGCGGGGCGGGCAAGAATAGCACAATCCGAAGCGGGCGCATCGGGTCGCTGGCAGAGTCTGTTTTCACGGTGAAAACCGCCATGAATCGTCTGGACTTTGCCGGTTTGAGTGACTAGAGTTAGCGCCCGATGTGCAGGGTGGGGCGAAATGCCGCACCTGGAGCAGGCCGTTTTTTGGATGTCACTCGCAACTGATTGATTATTCAGCCTTCTCCGGTCGCCGAGAAATCAGGGCCATCCCCTGGCCATTTCCCGGTGTGAAACGGACCCGGCTTTGACCGCGCCTGCACCAATCCTGAAACCGCTTTCCATGGCCTTGCGGCCGTAAACATCGTGCGTCCGCCTGCGGCCGCCGGGGAAAACAGGGAGCCTACAAGCATGCAGTCAACACTGTTCCGTCGCGTGACCGCCGCGCTGACATTGCTGCTGGTCAGTGGTGTGAGTGTCGCCAGCGACTGGGCCGAACGGTCCAACGTCAATCTCCGTCCCGGGGTCACCAATATCAGTCAGGATGTTTTCGATCTGCACATGATTATCCTGTGGATCGTCAGCCTGATCGGGTTGCTGGTGTTCGGCCTGATCATGTACTCGGCCGTGGCGCACCGTCGCAGCAAGCGACCGCAGGCCGCGGATTTTCATGAGAATGTTTTCCTGGAAGTATTCTGGACCGTGGTCCCGTTCATCATCCTGATCGGCATGGCTGTGCCGGCCACCCGGGTGCTGATTGACATGGACGACAGCTCGGAAGCCGAGCTTACCGTCAAGGTGACCGGTTACCGCTGGAACTGGAGCTACGAATATCTGGCCTACAAGGACGATAACGACGTTGGCATTTTCTATTTCTCCAACCTGAAGACCCCGGCTGAGCAGTACAATACCCCGGTTCTGAAAGGTGGCCTGTTCCCGTACGGCACAGCTGCAGATCGTGTTGATGCGGAGCCGACCGAGAAAGACGCGAACTATATGCTTGCCGTTGACAAGCCGCTGGTCATCCCGGCCGGCGTCAAGGTGCGTTTCCTGGTCACCGCTGACGACGTCATCCACTCTTTCTACGTCCCGGACTTTGCCATCAAGAAAGACGCCATTCCGGGCTTTGTTAACGAGGCCTGGGCACTGGTGCCGGAAGACGCCACTGGCACCTACTACGGTCAGTGCGCCGAGCTGTGCGGCAAGAATCATGCCTTCATGCCGATCGAAGTCACGGTGCTGGCCGAGAATGAATTCGACAGCTGGCTTGCCGAAGAGAAAGAAAAGGCCGCCAGCGGTCCGGACCTGACGCCGTTCTCCAGCCTGGAATCTGCCATGGAACTGGGCCAGCAGAAGTACGCTGCAAGCTGTGTGCTGTGTCATGGCGCTGAAGGTCAGGGTGGCATCGGTCTGCCGTTCGCTGGCAGTGCGCTGATGACCGATTCTTCCCGGGTTCAGGAAAATATTGATGTCCTGCTCAAGGGGCGTAACGCCATGCCGTCGTTTGCTGCCCAGCTGACACCGCGTGAAATTGCCGCCGTGATTACTTACCAGCGCAATGCGTTCGGTAATAACACCGGCGACCTTGTTCAACCCGCCGACGTTGCCAAGTAAGGGAGGGGAGCCTGATGACTGCCGTAGCAGCACATACTGATCACCACGATGATCACCACCACGCCCCGCATGGCCTGAAGCGTTGGCTGTTCTCCACCAACCATAAGGACATCGGCACCCTGTACCTGTGGTTCAGCTTTGCCATGTTCATGATCGGTGGCCTGATGGCGCTGGTCATCCGCGCCGAGCTGATGTACCCGGGTCTGCAGGTTGTTGATCCGGAGTTCTTCAACCAGATGACCACCGTCCACGGACTGGTGATGGTGTTCGGTGCGGTGATGCCGGCCACCGTCGGCCTGGCCAACTGGATGATCCCGCTGATGATTGGCGCGCCGGATATGGCGTTGCCGCGGATGAACAACTGGTCGTTCTGGATTCTGCCGTTCGCGTTCACCATCCTGATCAGCGCCGTGCTGATGAGTGCTTTTGGTGAAGGTAATCCGTCAGCGCCGAACTTTGGCTGGACCTTCTACGCGCCGCTGTCGACCAAGTATGGCCCGGCATCGACCGACCTGTTCATTCTGTCCGTTCACATGATGGGTATTTCTTCCATCATGGGTGCCATCAACGTCATCGTCACCGTGCTCAACATGCGCGCACCGGGCATGACCATGATGAAGATGCCACTGTTCGTCTGGACCTGGCTGATCACCGCGTTCCTGCTGGTTGCCGTTATGCCGGTTCTGGCTGGCGCCGTAACCATGATGCTGACCGATCGTCACTTCGGTACCAGCTTCTTCAGCGCCGCCGGTGGCGGCGACCCGGTTCTGTTCCAGCACATCTTCTGGTTCTTCGGGCATCCCGAGGTGTACATCATGATCCTGCCGAGCTTCGGTATTGTCTCGGCGATCATTCCGACCTTTGCCCGCAAGCAGCTGTTCGGTTATGCCTCGATGGTCTACGCCACCGCCTCGATTGCGCTGCTGTCGTTCGTGGTCTGGGCGCACCACATGTTCACTGTCGGTATGCCGCTGGCCGGTACCCTGTTCTTCATGTACATGACCATGCTGATTTCGGTGCCGACCGGCGTGAAAGTGTTCAACTGGGTGGCCACCATGTGGCGCGGTTCGATCACCTTTGAACTGCCGATGAAGTGGGCGCTGGCGTTTGTTGTACTGTTCACTTGCGGCGGCCTGTCCGGCCTGATGCTGGCCATGACCCCGGTCGACTTCCAGTATCACGATACCTACTTCGTTGTGGCGCACTTCCACTATGTACTGGTGTCCGGCGCGATCTTCTCGGTATTCGCGGCGGCCTATTACTGGCTGCCGAAGTGGTCCGGCGTGATGCCGAACACCTTCCTCGGTGAGCTGCATTTCTGGAATTCACTGCTGTCCGTGAACCTGCTGTTCTTCCCGATGCATTTTGTTGGTCTGGCCGGCATGCCGCGTCGCTATGCCGACTATGCCCTGCAGTTCGCCGACTATAACTACTGGGTATCCATTGGTGCCGTCAGGTGCGGTGCGTCGCAGATCCTGTTCGTGATTGTCTGCGTGCTGTGCGCCATGAAGAAGGGCCAGAAAGCACCGGCGGCACCGTGGGAAGGCGCAGAAGGGCTGGAGTGGACCGTGCCGTCTCCGGCACCGTTCCATACCTTTGATACTCCGCCGGTTGTAAAGTAATCCGGTAGACAGAGCAGACGGAGGGCGCCATGAGCGAGCAGGGTCTGGAACAGCGCAATCAACGAACAGTACGCAAGCTGGTGCTGGGCGCGGTGGCGATGTTCGGCTTTGCTTTCGCCATGGTGCCGATTTATGACGTGCTCTGTGACATCACCGGCCTCAATGGCAAGACCAACTCGACGGCAGCGGATGGTGCTGTTGAAGTGGATGAGGATCGTCTGGTCACCGTACAGTTCGTCACCGTTGCCAGTGAGGGGATGCCGTGGGATTTCAAGCCGCAGGTGCGCAGCGTCAAGGTGCATCCGGGTGAGATCACCCAGGTTAACTTCATGGTGAAAAATTCGGCCGACAGTACCATCGTCGGTCAGGCAATTCCCTCGGTCACACCGGGACTGGCGGCGCCACATTTGCTCAAAACCCAGTGTTTCTGTTTCAACCACCAGACGCTGGCGGCTGGTGGCGAAGCCGAGATGCCGATGATTTTTTATCTGGATCCGGCACTGCCGAAACATATCAACACCATCACCTTGTCTTACACCATGTTTGATGTGACCGGGCGGGTGATGGAAAACGAAGACAAGTTGGTTGCCCGTTAACGGCGCCTGAAGTTCAGACAGGAGAACGAAACTCATGGCGGAACACAACAGCAGCAAGTACTACGTGCCAGAGGGCAGCCCGTGGCCGATTTGTGGTTCGGTTGGCCTGTTTATGGTGGCAATCGGCGCTGCCAATTTTATTCAGCAAACCACTGATTTTGGCCAGAACACGCTGCGTAGCAGTGGTAACTGGGGGCATTACCTGCTGATCGCCGGTGTTCTGTGGCTGATCGCAACCATGTTCTTCTGGTGGCGCGACACCATTCGTGAGTCGATTACCGGGCTGCACAATGCCCAGCTTGGCAACTCTTACCGTCAGGGCATGATCTGGTTCATTTTCTCCGAGGTAATGTTCTTCGGCATCCTGTTCGGTGCCATGTTCTACGCCCGCTGGCTGATCATTCCGTGGCTCGCCGGCGAAGGCAACAACGCCATGACCCACGAGCTGCTGTGGCCGGACTTCCAGGCCATGTGGCCGCTGACTGCCACCCCGGATGGCCGCACCACCCAGGCCATGGGCGCCTGGGGTTTGCCGGCGATCAACACCGCTATCCTGCTGGCCAGCTCGCTCACCCTGACCATTGCCCACCACGCCCTGATCACCGGCGAGCGGGGCAAGCTGATCCTGTTCCAGGGCATCACCGTGCTGCTCGGCATCTCCTTTCTGACTCTGCAGGTGGAAGAATATATCCACGCCTATCAGGAGCTGGGTCTGACCCTTGAGGCCGGTATTTACGGCAGCATGTTCTTCTTCCTGACCGGCTTCCATGGCATCCATGTGACCATGGGTACCCTCATGCTGCTGATCATGTTCTTCCGGATCCTGAAAGGACATTTCAGCAAGGACAACCACTTCGCCTATGAAGCGGCGGCCTGGTATTGGCACTTCGTTGATGTGGTCTGGCTGTTCCTGTACGTGTGCGTGTACTGGCTCTGACCGGTTATCAGGCAAATAGAAAAAGGGCGCTTCGGCGCCCTTTTTATTGCTGGGGGAAATTGCCGGAAGGTCAGACCACGTCGATGATTTCCCGGCTCTGCCTGTGCATGCGGACGATCTGTGCGTCAATCACCAGGTCGACGATCTGTTCATGGACCGTCAGTTCAACTTGCAAGGCGGCCGGCAGGGTGCGAGCCGAGGAGAGCTGGTTGAAGTCGAGGATTTGGCCGGGCATAAACAGCCGTTGCGGATCGTTATGCTGGCCGCGCAGATGTCCGCGCAGCAGCGCCCGGTCCGCTGCCCGGTAACGCAGCTGGCGGATGTCTACAGGGTTGTTCCGGACCTGCTCTATGGCGCTGATCGGCACGCCGGGACGACGCTCAGTACTGTTCGCTGGCAGCGGTTGCCCCAGCCACGCCATGGTGGTGACCGCCAGAAAGCTGTTAATTGCCAGTGTCCGCTTCTTCATCACAGTATCCTCTCATGACCAAGCATGAATGGAACCTGTGACAGTAATATCAAGCCGCGGGTTTCAGCGTGATTGTATCTTTTTGTTCAGCGGCCGGGCCGGTGACCGGTCCGGTAACCCCCGGCGCAGCTCAGTCATGGCCAACGACAATAATCCGCACTGCGGCGAGTTGGCAGCGGGCTTGCTGTAATGCCGTTGTCAGGGCCGCGCTGCGCTGCTGCAGAAATGCGATTTCCTCTTCCCGGATCGCCGGGTTGCGGCGGCGCAGGTCCTGCAGCCGGCGCAGCTCTTCATCCTGTTCCTCCTGCATCGCCCGCATAGCCTCATCCAGCAGGGCGGCGGCCCGGGATTGCACCATGGCATCGCCATTGTCGAGCAGCTTTTCAAGCACTTCGCGCTGGCTGGCGACAATTTTCCGGGCCAGTGCCTTGTCGAGCTTGCGGCACTGCTTGCTCAGGGATTCATGGGCGATAGTGGCAGACAGGTCCTTGCCACGGGCATCCAGTAGCAGGCGCATCATGGACGCCGGCAGAAAACGTTCCGCCTGCAGGCTGCGCGGAGCCTGAATATCAATTTGATAGAGTGCCTCCAGCAGCAGTGTGCCGGCGGGAATGCGCTTGTTCTTCAGCAGGGTGACGCAGGCCTTGCCGTGATCGTCGCCGAGCACCAGATCCAGCGCGCCTGCCACCATCGGATGTTCCCAGGACAGGAACTGCATGTCGTCACGGGACAGCGCCACGCTGCGTTTGTCGGTAACGGTGATGCCGTCATCCGGCAGGCCGGGGAATGAACTCACCATCTGCGGGCCGGGCATCAGAACCCAGGCCTGATCGGAGTGGTCTTCCTGCTCGACGCCGTAGCGCTCGAACACCTGCTCCATAAATTTCATCGGCGACTGGTTATCGGCCTCGGCCAGTTGTGCTACCAGTGTTGCCGCCTTGCCCGGATCGAACGAAGACAGCTCCAGCAATCGATCCCTTCCGGCATCAAGCAGCTCGCGGGCCCGTTCGCTGGCGGCGCGGGTGGTCTCGATCAGCTGCTGCATCAGGGCGCTGTCGGCCGGCTTCAGCATCGCCTGTTCCAGTAACGCGGCGGTGTCCTGACGAATCAGCGAGCCGGCGGCGTTGGGCTGGCTGAAGGCATCCATGCCATCGTGGTACCAGCGCAGCAAAACTTCCTGAGCGTGATCTTTCAGATAGGGAATATGAACCTGAATGTCCTGCTTCTGACCGATACGGTCGAGACGGCCGATACGTTGTTCCAGCAGGTCCGGGTTGCGTGGCAAATCGAACAGCACCAGATGATGGGCAAACTGGAAGTTGCGACCTTCGCTGCCGATTTCCGAGCAGACCAGTGCCTGGGCGCCGTCTTCTTCTTCGGCGAACCAGGCGGCGGCACGATCGCGGGCAATCAGGTCCATGTATTCATGGAACACGCCAACACTCAGGCCATGTTTGTAATTCAGCCAGGCCTGCAGTTCGCTGGCGGTTTCACTGCGTGAGCAGATCACCAGCACCTTGTCGCGGCGGCGCTGGCGGAGAAATTCCACCAGCCACTGGCAGCGGCTGTCGAGTTCGCACCAGCGGTCGTCGCTGAACAGCCGCTCCGGGAACAGGCGCTGATCAATATCGTCGTCCGGTTGTGGTGTGTATTCGATCGGGCAGGGCAGCGCCACCGGTTGCGCTATCCGCGTTGGGAAACCCTGCACATGCTTGCGGGTGTTGCGGAACATCACCCGGCCTGTGCCGCTGCGGTCGATCAGCTCGCGCAGGATCTGCTCGCGGTTTTTCTCCTCGATGCTGACATCGGAAACATACTCTGCGGCCTGCTGTTTCAGTTGCGCTGTCCAGACGTTGTTGTCATGCAGGGCAGCAGCAAGCTCGGCGACCTGGCGGTACTGATCCTGCTCGGCCAGAAATTGCGGCAGCGACGGGTAGCGATCCGGATCAAGCAGGCGCAAGCGGGCAAAATGACTCTCGCGGCCAAGCTGTTCCGGTGTTGCCGTTAATAACAGCACGCCGCGCCCCGCACGAGCGAGCGCTTCGACACGCAGATAAGCATCGCCCGGCTGTTCCGGCGACCATTCCAGGTGATGGGCTTCATCCACCACCAGCAGGTCCCAGCCGGCACTGGTGAGCTCGCCGATATCACACCTGAGCAGGAAGTCACTACTGATCAGCACCAGCTGTTCGCTCTGGAACGGATTCGGCAGCGTAGCGAGATCGACCTGCTCATCTTCATCGGCCCGCGCTGGCAGATATTCATGCCGCAGTGCTTCCAGCCGTGAGTCGTCGAAAATGCTGAAGTGCAGATTGAAGCGCCGCACCATTTCCACAAACCACTGATGCACCAGCGCTGGCGGTACCACGATCAGCACTCTCTCGGCCCTATGGGTGTGCAGCTGCTGATGCAGAATCATGCCCGCTTCAATGGTTTTGCCAAGACCAACTTCATCGGCAAGCAACACCCGCGGGGCGAAACGATGGCCGACTTCATGGGCAATATGCAGCTGATGGCCAATCAGGTCGATGCGTGGTCCCATCAGCCCGCGTACCGGCGAGCGGGCCAGCTGATCCTGCACCTGCATGGCGGCATGGCGCAGGCTGAACCAGCCGGAAGTATCCAGTTGTCCGGCAAACAGGCGGTCGCTGGCGGTGCGCAGGTCGAGTTGATGGCCTAGCTGGCTTTCCGGGATCAGCTGCATGGCAGCGGGGTCATCTTCAGGGCAGGCCTGATAAATAAGAAGGCCGTCGATTTCGCGCACGGCGGCAACGTACAACAGCTCGCCCCTGGCGGTGCTGATACTGTCGCCGGCCGCAAAACTCATCCGCGCCAGCGGCGCATTATTGCGGGCATAGGTGCGTTCTTCTTCGCAGGCGGGGAAGTAAACGGTAACGAGGCGATAATCGATGTGCTGAATAATACCGAGTCCAAGCTCGGTCTCGGTTTCGCTAAGCCAGCGCTGGCCGAGGGCAAAATCTGTCATGAAGGGCTGCCGGTCTGCCGGTTGGGGCGCGCATTATAGGCGCCCCGGCCCGGCAGAGACAGGGCAGGGACGATTTCAGTCCGGTTTCAGCGAATGAATTGCATCAGTGCATCCCAGCTCGCCTTGTCAGCAGCCTCGTCATAGGCCAGCGGCATCTCGTACTGCTTGCCCGCTGCCGTGGCGCCGGGATTGGTGAAGCTGTGCAGTACGCCGGGAAAGCTGAGCAGCTCAAGCGCTGCGCCGGCGCTGGACATCTCGGTGACGAACTGGCCGACCTGTTGTGCCGGCACCATTGGATCAGCGCCACCGGTGGCGACCAGCAGGCGGGCCTTGACGCTACCCTCCTTGGCCGGAGTGGTGGTGCCGAGACTGCCGTGGAAGCTGGCAACGCCGGCAAGGTCGGCGCCCGTGCGCGCCTGATTCAGCACCACTGCACCGCCGAAGCAGTAGCCGACAGCATAGATCTTTGCCGGGTCGACATTGCGTTCGGCTTCCAGCAGGGCGCGGGCAGCATCAAAGCGTGCATTCATTTTCTCCGGTTCGGCAAAGGCGGCTTCCATAAAGGCCTTGGCATCTTTCGGATGATCAGCAACCTTGCCATGGCCATACATATCCACGGCGATGGCGGTGTAGCCTGCCTTCGCCAGCTGGCGGGCGCGATTGCGAGCATAGTCATTCAAGCCCCACCACTCATGCACGACAATAATGCCCGGACCGGGCTTCTTGCCCTTGGCGGAGTACACCACGGCGGTGCCAAGGTTATCCGGCAGAGCCACCTGACGTTCCTTGATGTCTGCCATGGCGGGAATCGAAAACGTCATCAGTGTCATCATTAGCCAGTGTCTTAACTTCATGGTTTTTCTCCTGTTATTGGTCTTTCCATTCCCAGCGAAGGGGTTCGCCAAAATCGTCGTATACCAGCGTTCGCCTCGGCTTGTTGCTCCGGCCGGTGGCGCTGCGGGTGATGCTTTTCTGCTTGCGCCGCAGCTCGATCGCGGCAACTACTTCGGGAACCGGCGTGCGAGCCTGTCGCGGGCCGGCATTGAAATGGGTTGCCGGAGGCGGTCGCAGGGCGTCGTCGCGGCCGGAAACGCCGGGTGCAACCCGGTCGATCTGACCACCGCGGGCAACGAAATCTTCGGTCTGCCGGCGCAACTTTTCACGCAGCCGATCCTTGTATACGGAGTGACTCAAGACGACGTCCTGCAAAACGGAGCTGCAACCTTAGCAAAGCGCTGCTACCAGCGGCCAGTATGAGCCGAGTGTGTTATCTGACGCCGCCCCCGGCCGGGATGGCGGTGTAATAGGTATACCCTATTACAGCAGTGAAAATCATCAACTTAATTTCTGCCGGCTCAGCCCCTAACATGCGGGCTTCGGTCGAGTAGCCGATACCGATTCCCGACAAACAAACCAAGGAGCTAAGCACATGGCGAACCTGATCAACACTGAAGTGAAGCCGTTCAAGGCCACCGCATACCACAACGGTAAATTTATCGACGTTTCCGACGCGGACCTGAAGGGCAAGTGGTCGGTGGTGTTCTTCTACCCGGCGGACTTTACCTTTGTCTGCCCGACCGAGCTGGGCGACCTGGCCGACAACTACGCCGAGTTCAAAAAAATGGGCGTGGAAATCTACAGCGTTTCCACCGACACCCATTTCACCCACAAGGCATGGCACGACACCTCCGACACCATCAAGAAAATCCAGTACCCGATGATCGGTGATCCGACCGGCCTGATCTCGCGCAACTTCGAAGTGATGATCGAGGAAGCAGGCCTGGCCGAGCGTGGCACCTTCGTGATTGATCCGGCCGGCACGATCCAGATCATCGAAGTCAACGCCGGTGGCATCGGCCGCGATGCCTCCGAGCTGCTGCGCAAAGTCAAAGCGGCCCAGTATGTGGCCGCACACCCGGGCGAAGTCTGCCCGGCCAAGTGGAAAGAAGGCGAAGCCACTCTGGCACCGTCGCTCGATCTGGTTGGCAAGATCTGATTGCAGCCTTGACCGAACAGCCTGCGTCCGCGATCCGGACGCAGGCTTGCGCCGGCGCCACAAGCGCCGGTGTCATACGAATTTTTTATCCGACATCTCCAGCAACAGGACGGGACCATGCTTGATACCAATCTGAAAACCCAATTGCGTGCTTACCTTGAAAAGCTCGTCAACCCGATCGAGCTGGTGGCCTATACCGATGGCGGAGACAAGTCGCGGGAAATGACCGCGCTGCTGGAAGATATCGTCTCGCTGACCGACAAGATCAGTCTGCGGCACGGTGACAACGCGGATATGCGCAAGCCGACCTTTGCCGTGAACCGTCCCGGCGAAGACACCGGCGTGCACTTTGCCGGCCTGCCCATGGGCCATGAATTTACCTCGCTGGTGCTGGCCCTGTTGCAGGTGTCCGGTTACCCGGCGAAAGTCGAGGCGGACATCATCGAGCAGATCAAGGGTCTGCGCGGTGAATTCCATTTCGAAACCTGGATTTCCCTGAGCTGCCACAACTGCCCGGACGTGGTTCAGGCATTGAACCTGATGGCGGCACTGAACCCCGGCGTGCGCCACACCATGATTGATGGCGCCCTGTTCCAGGACGAGGTTAATGCCCGCCAGATCATGGCGGTGCCCACCGTACTGCTTAATGGCGAGGCTTTCGGCCAGGGCCGGATGACGCTGGAAGAAATTCTGTCGAAAGCCGACAGCGGCGCCGCCGAGCGTGATGCGGAAAAACTCAACAGCAAGGACACTTTCGACATGCTCATAGTCGGCGGTGGCCCGGCCGGTGCGGCCGCAGCGATCTATGCCGCCCGTAAAGGTATTCGTACCGGTGTGCTGGCCGAGCGTTTCGGTGGCCAGGTGCTCGACACCATGGCGATCGAGAATTTTATTTCCGTTAACGAAACCGACGGCCCGAAACTGGCCGCCGGACTTGAGCAGCACGTCAAGGCCTATGACGTCGATATCATGAACAACCAGCGCGCAGCAAAGCTGGTGCCGGGCACCGTAAGCGAAATTCATCTGGCCAATGGCGCGGTGCTGAAGAGCAAGGCCGTGCTGATTGCCACCGGCGCCCGCTGGCGCGAAATGAACGTTCCCGGCGAGCAGGAGTACCGCGGTCGCGGTGTTGCCTACTGCCCGCACTGCGATGGCCCGCTGTTCAAGGGCAAGCGCGTGGCGGTGATCGGTGGTGGCAACTCCGGCGTCGAAGCAGCGATTGATCTGGCCGGCGTGGTCGCCCATGTCACCCTGATCGAATTCGACAGCAAGTTGCGCGCTGACGACGTGCTGCAGCGCAAACTGCGCAGCCTGCCGAACGTCAGCATCGTGGTGTCGACCTTGACCACCGAAGTGCATGGTGACGGCCAGCGCATGACCGGCCTGACCTACAAAAACCGTACTAACGACGAAGTGGTGAAGCTGGATCTTGAAGGGGTGTTTGTGCAGATCGGTCTGGTGCCCAATACCGACTGGCTGAAAGGCACGGTGGCGCTGAGCAATCGTGGCGAAATTGAAGTCGATGCCCGTGGCCAGACCAGCATGCCGGGCGTGTTCGCCGCCGGTGACTGCACCACCGCACCGTACAAACAGATCATTATCGCCATGGGCGAGGGCGCCAAGGCTTCACTGGGCGCGTTTGATCACCTGATCCGGACATCGGTAGAGGAAGCCGAACCGCAGAAACAGGCAGCCACTGCCTGACCTTCGCTTCAGCGGCACTAAGGGTCAGCATTTCTCATGGCAGAAGTGCTGATCGCTCCCCTGTCAGTTGACTTCAGCCGGAACCGAAGGCTCCTCCCGGCGCCTGGCTATACATGCGACCCGTTCTTAAAAACCCCGCCTATTTGATTGTTATATATGTGAAATTCTCCCTCCCAGGTTGACGATTTGCGACTTGATCGAAAGAATGTGATCTTGAGGCCATGGTTACATAGTGTCCTTGGTGGGGTTTCCCGATGTTTGGGGTGGGATCAGATGCGTAGCGTTACAAGAGTCGTATGTTTTGGCATTTTCGTCCTGCTGGTGGCCGCTGCCGGTTCGGCCGAAGAGGTGTCCCGTGAGCAGATCAAGGGGCTGGATGAGCAGGTGCAGGACATCAAGGCAGATGTGCTGGCGATTTCTTCCGAGTTGATGCAGCTGGAGGAGAAGCTGCTCTATCCCTCCAATACCCAGGTATCCCTGTTTGTTTCCTTCGCCCCGGGCGAGGACTTCCGCCTTGACGCCGTGGATGTTGCCATTGATGGCGAGGTGGTCAGCCATCACCTCTATACCCACAAGGAACTGGAGGCGCTGAAAAATGGTGGTGTTCAACGCCTGTATACCGGCAATGTCCGTGCCGGCGAACACACGCTGGAGCTGACCCTGATCGAAAAGGCGGGCAGCAGCAGGAAAGCCAGTCACACCTTTACCAAGGAAGCCGGGCCCAGGCTGGTCGAGATTGTTCTCTCTGCGCCAGGGCTTGGCAGTAACAGGGTTCAATTCAAAGACCGGTAAACCATGGTGCGTCGATATCTCGCGCTGCTTGTAGTGTGTGCCGGTGCTGGCGCATGGGCAGCGACAGAGCCAGCCAAAGGAAACGCTCGCGATCTGTATCTGGGCGAGGCGTTTTTCTATGCCCAGCAGGGTGAGTATTTCGATGCAATCAGCCGTCTGGATGTCGAGCTGAGCCAGTTTTACCGGCTTGATGAACCGAACCTCGATCCCTTTCATATCCAGCTTGGTCACGCCGAGTTTTCCGTCGGGGACTTCGAGCTTTACTACCGCATGCACAAGCGGGCTGGCCGCGCCATGAAGGCCGTGATCGAAGGCAATGTCAGCCCCGGGATCCGCAACGAGGCAGCCTATCGGTTGGCGCGCATCTACTACGAAAAAAGTCAGCCCGAGAATGCCCTGCACGCCATTGAGCGTATTGCCGGCAAGGTGCCGGAGCGCATTCGTGATGAAGAGCGCTTCCTGCGGGCGCAAATCTATATGGTCAACGGTCGCTTTGCCGATGCCGTGGAAATTCTCGAAGATATGCGCGATATGCGCGGGTTCCGCGGTTTTGCCGGCTACAACCTGGGCATGGCGTTGTTCCTGCAAGGCAAGGAAAAAGCCGGCATTGCCCAGCTTGATCGGGCCGGTCAGGTCAAAGGCGACGACGAGCCGACTCAGGCCATTCGCGACAAGGCCAATCTGGTGCTCGGTTACCGCTTACTGGAAGCGGAGAAGCCGGAACAGGCCAGGCAGTACCTCGACCGTGTCCGTATGGTTGGCCCGTTCTCCGACAAGGCGCTGCTCGGTTCAGGTTGGGCGGATGTGGCGCTTGGCCGGTTTGATCGTGCGTTGGTACCGTGGAGCATTCTGGTCAAGCGCAACCCCACCGACAAGGCAGTGCAGGAAAGTATGCTCGGAGTGCCTTACTCCTATGCTCAGCTGGACCTGCACGGGCGCGCTGCATTGATGTACGGGGAAGCGCTGGAAGCCTTTGGCAAGGAGCTGGTCCGTGTTAATGCCTCGATCGAAAGCGTCCGCAACGGTAATTTTCTTGCCGCCCTTGTCCGCGAAGAGGTCAAGCAGGACAAGAACTGGGCGATCAAGCTGCGTGAGCTGGAGGATACGCCGGAGACCTGGTATCTGACCCGGCTGATGGCGTCGAATGATTTCCAGTCGTCGCTGCGTAACTATCAGGATCTGGAAGATTTGCGCAAACGTCTGAAGGCCTGGGAGGAGTACCTCAACGCCTATGAACAGATTATTGAGCTGCGCCGTCGCTATTACGAACCCTTGCTGCCAGATCTGGACAAGCGTTTCCGGGCGCTTGATTCGCGTATCCGTCTGCGTCTGGAACAGCGCCAGAGTCTGGCGGACCGGCTCCATCATATGCTGGTATCGCCACGTCCGGATTTCCTCGCTACCGCTGACGAGCGTATCGCGCTATCAGATATTGCTGCGCAGGAAGAGCTGTACCGCAACGACAGCAGTGCCTCTGCGGAGGCAGCGCGGCGCCGTATCGCCCGGCTGAAAGGCGTGATTCACTGGGATATTCATACCAACTACGACCAGCGCTTGACGGATACTTACAAAAACCTCAAGGCGCTCGACAAGGAGGTGGCCAGGCTCCAGCAGATTTATGATGGCTATATTCGTACCCGTCAGGCGGCCACGCAGAGCTATCAGGGTTACGACGCCCAGCTGACCAGAACCCGGGTTCGAGTTCGTGAAGCAAGCACCCAGGTAGCGACCCTGATGGCCCGTCAGGGCCGCATGATCGAGATGATGGCGATCAACGAGTTTGAACAGCGCCGCAAACGAATCGAGCAATATCAGGTCAAGGCTCGCTTCGCCATGGCGGAAAGTTATGACCGTGCGTTGAAGTCCCAGCAGGGTGCGAGAGAGGCTGAGCAATGAAGCTTCGCCGACTGACCCTGCTGGCGTTAAGCGTACTGGTGGCGTCCTGCGCCAGCAGTACCGATAATCGTGGCACCATTGGCAAGCTGAAAAATGTTGAGCTTGATCTTGAAGATGTCAGGGTTGAGGGCGGCATTGAAAAGGCGATGGCAAGCTATCAGAAGTTTCTTGAGGAGACTTCCGATTCGGCGCTGGCGCCAGAGGCGATTCGTCGTCTTGCCGATCTGAAGATAGAGAAAGAGTACGGATTGCTGGAGGGGAGCGGTCCGACACCGCGTCCTCCAATTGCCGTGACACCCAGGGCTTCGGCGCTGGATGCCATGGATCGTCCGGATTCTGCCGCAGTTGGTGCTGCCCCGGCAGCAGATGCTCGTGCCGATGTGATCGCTTCCCATGATGAATCGGAAAGTGATTTTGAAAGCCGGGCCACAGAGACCGGCTCCATCCAGTCTGCCGCGAGTGAGACTCTGCCCGCTGAAGCCGGGGCGGATCTGGAGAATGCCGGTGCTCAGGAAGCTATCGCTCTCTATAAACAGCTGCTGGAAAAATATCCCTACTATGAACGTAATGATCAGGTGCTCTATCAGATGTCGCGCGCCTATGAGGAGCTTGGCGAGGTAGAGGAGGCGATGGTAGTGATGAACCGCATCGCCGCCGAATACCCGAACTCCAGCGTCATTGATGAAATCCAGTTTCGTCGAGGCGAGTATTTCTTTACCCGGAAGAAGTATCTGGATGCCGAAGAGGCATACCTTGTTATTGCCCGCATGGGTAAAAGCTCCTTCTACTATGAGCTGGCGCTCTACAAACTCGGCTGGACATTCTACAAGCAGGACATGCATGAGGAAGCACTTGATCAGTTTGTCGCGCTGCTCGACTACAAGATCAGCCTCGGCTATGACTTCGAGAATCCGAAGAATGATATTGAACAGAAACGAGTCGAGGATACTTATCGGGTAATCAGCCTGAGTTTCTCCTCGCTCGGTGGCGCAGACTCCGTTTCCGATTATTTTCGCCGCAAGGGCCAACGTAGCTATGAGGTGAATATCTACGCCAATCTTGGGGAGCATTATCTGGAGAAGCGGCGCTATGCCGATGCGGCGGCCTCATATAAAGCCTTTGTCAAACTGAACCCGTTCCATAAGGTGGCGCCGCATTTTGATATGCGGGTTATTGAGATATTCAAGCAGGGTGGCTTTCCGCAGCTTGTTATTGATGCCAACAAGGAATTTGTTACCGATTACGGGCTGAAATCAGAGTACTGGAAGCATTTCGATGTAAATGCCTACCCCGACGTTGTCGGCCTGCTGAAATCCAATCTGAAAGAGCTTGCCAGCTACTATCACGCCATCTATCAGGATCCGCAATTCTCCCGGGAAAAGGCCGCAAGCTTTGCCGAAGCCAATCGCTGGTACCGGGAATTTCTGGAATCGTTCCCGCGAGACGCTGAAACACCGCTGATGAACTACAGTCTGGCGGACCTGCTGCTGGAGAATCAGTCATTTGCTATGGCGGCGGTAGAGTATGAGCGAACTGCCTATGACTACCCGCCACATGAAAAGGCACCGGCGGCGGGTTATGCGGCGGTATTCTCGCATCGGCAAAATCTGGATGTGGCGGCGGCCTCTTCAAAGCCGGTGGTTATGCAGGCCGTTATCCGCAGCTCGTTGCGATTTGCCGAGACGTTTCCAGAGCATGACAAGGCTGTCGTGGTGATGGCGGCGGCAGTGGATGATATTTATGGCATCGGGGATTACGAGTTTGCCGCAACTACTGGCCGCAAGCTGCTGGTCAGCTTCCCGAATGCGGAGCCCGGCTTGCGCCGCGGGGCCTGGCTGGTGGTGGCACACTCCTCCTATGAGCTGGCTCGTTACGGCGAGGCGGAGGAGGGTTATGTCAATGTGCTGGAGTTGACTGCGGAGGATGATGCATCGCGGACCGAGCTGGTGGAGAACCTGGCGGCATCGGTATACAAGCAGGGCGAGGAGGCCAGTCTGGCCGGTAATTACCGTACTGCAGCAGGGCATTTTCTTCGTGTCGGTCAGGTGGCGCCACACGCAAAGATCCGTTCCACCGCTGATTATGATGGCGCTACCGCGCTGATCAAGCTGGAGGATTGGGATGCTGCGGCACAAGTACTGCTGTCATTCCGTCAGAACTATCCGGGTCATGAGCTGCAGGCAGATGTGACCAAGAAAATTGCCCATGTTTATCACGAGGCCGGCCAGCTGGAGTTGGCGGCAACTGAGTATGAGCGTATCGAAACCGAGTCGGATGATGAGGAGGTTCGTCGCGAGGCGCTGCTGTTTGCTGCGGAGCTGTACGTCAAGGCGGGAGTAGAGGGCAAGGCGTTGGCGGCGTATCGGCGTTATGTCGAGTATTTCCCCCGACCTCTGGAGCTGATGCTGGATACCCGCTACAAGGTGGCGGAAATCCTCAAGTCGCGTGACAACCGGGATGAATATCTTTACGAGCTCGGCCAGATTGTCAGGGCGGATGCCAACGCCGGTGCAGAGCGAACCGATCGCACTCGCTACCTGGGCGCGACCTCTGCGCTGATTCTGACTGAACCGGTCTTTGCCCAGTATGCGGCCATTACCCTTGCCCAGCCGTTTGAAAAAAGCCTGCCGAAGAAAAAGGCGGCGATGAAATCAGCCAATGATGCCTTCGGTAAACTGATTGAGTATGGTGTTGGCGATGTGACTGCAGCTGCGACTTACTATATTGCCGAGGTGTACTTCAATTTCAGTGTTTCGTTGCGACAGTCGGAGCGGCCCGATAACCTTGATGATCTGGAAGCCGAGATGTACGAGGAAATGCTTGATGAGCAGTCCTATCCGTTCGAGGAAAAGGCCATTGAGATTCATGAAAAGAACATTGATCTGGTGTTGAGGGGCGTCTATAACAGCTGGGTCGACAAGAGTATGGAAAAGCTGGCGAATCTGGTGCCTGGTCGTTATGCAAAGCCGGAGCAGAGTGTCGGCTTTATTGCCTCGCTGGATGTTGTCGATTATCAGCAGTTGACCGACCCGCAGCCACCAGTATCGGAGACGGCGCCGGATGCGGTGCAGGAGCAGCCTGCGGAGAGCTCACAATCGCCGGTAGAGCCGGAGGCTGCAGGCGAGGCACCGGCTGCCGCTGACCCTGAAGCCGGTACTGAGTTGCTCTCAGAGGGAGAAGAGTAATATGCGGGCACATCATGCAGTGTGTTTTCGTACCGGTGCGCCAGCTGTTGGCGTGGCGCATTGTGTGATGCTGTTCTCGTTTTTCCGTCGCTGCCTGATGGTGTTTGCCCTGCTGTTGGTGGCGGGTTGCAGTACGATGTCGGGTTCACCGCATACGGCCTCGGCTCCGGTGCCTGAAGATGTTCGCGAGGCATTCGAGGCGGCCATGCAGGCAATAGACGCACAAAATTTTACAGGGGCAGAAGAAATTCTTAGTGCGGTGATAGCCAAGTCACAGCATAACCCTGTCCCCCATATTAATCTGGCCATTGTTCAGGTAAAGCTGGGGAAGCTTGCCGAGGCGGAGGAGTCCTTCAAGCTGGCGCTGGCAATCGAACCGATGAACCCGGTAGCCAACAATGAGCTTGGCCTGCTTTATCGCAGGACCGGTCGATTCGAGGAGGCCCGCACGGTGTACGAGGGCATTCTTGCCAAATATCCTGATTACCCGGCGGCAAACAAGAATCTCGGCATATTGTGTGATCTGTATTTGCGCGATTACGCCTGTGCCTACAGCGCCTATCAGGCATATGCCAACGTGGCGCCGGAAGATGAGAATGCAAGGATATGGTTGGCTGATGTGGAGCGTCGAATCAGCCAGTAACCTGAGGTGATGGCTATGCGAAAGGGTATTGTGCTGATTGTGCAGTTGCTACTGCTGGTGTCGTTTGCCCGGGCCGAGCAGGAAAAGCGGTCAGACAGCGCTGACAGTGATGAGAAGGTCATTTCAGGGATGTCCATTCTTGGTAACAATGACGCGCCGACGTCCTTGTATATAGTGCCCTGGAAGTCCTCTGAAGTTGGCGTCGAGACCGAGCTGTCTTCCAGTCTGTTAAGTGAGGATATGGTTCCTGTGGATAAGCCGGTGTTTCAACGTGAGCTGGATTTCTACAGTATTGCAAACCCGGAGTAACGGCTGTCCCCGGCAATTTCATTAGTGAGGAAAACGCAAGTGAACATCATCGATAACATGGTCAAGTTCTTTTCTGAGGGTGGCTTCTGGATGTATCCGATCCTGCTGGTCGGAACGCTGGGCGCTGCATTTGCAGTGGAGCGTTTTATCAAGCTGAAGATGGTGGAGCGTGCCAATCGCAGTTTGTGGGAGCGTTTGCATCCGCTGCTGGCAGAAGGCGACTTTGATGCGGCCCGTGAGATGGTTGCCGAAGACAAGTCCACTGTCGCCGAGTTGCTCTCGATGGGGCTTGAGCGTCAGGGCACGGTGCGTCGCCGTGACGACATCGAGATCGCCATGGAAGAAGCGATGATGGAGATCGTGCCACAGCTGGAAGCCCGGACAGGGTACATTTCCCTGTTTGCCAACATCTCCACGCTGCTTGGGCTGCTTGGCACCATTATCGGTCTGATTTCAGCGTTCGAGGCGGTGGCCAACGCGGCGCCGGCGGAAAAGTCCGCGATGCTGTCTTCCTCCATTGCTATCGCGATGAACACCACAGCGTTCGGTCTGATGACAGGTATTCCGCTGCTGGTGTTGTATTTCATGATCAGTTCCAAGGCGGGCAGTATCGCCACCAGTCTGGAGATGGTGTCAGTAAAAACGCTCAACTACATCACTTCGAAAGTTAAACGCAATATTCAGCAAGGCTGAGAGCCGTCGTGAAACGCAAGCACAAGAAAGTCACGCCACAGGTCCAGGATCTGGATGTCACCCCGTTTCTTAATCTGATGGTGGTGCTGATTCCGTTTCTGCTCGCCACGGCAGTGTTCTCCCAGGTCGCCATTCAGGAGCTGAACTTGCCTCAGGCGGCAGCGGGTGGTGCGACCCCGGATAAACCGCTGGTCACCATTGAAGTGATGGTGCGCAAGTCGGGCCTGGAAATTGGTAATGGCAAGGTCATTACGGTGTCGATTCCGAACAAGGAAGACAAATATGACCTCGAAACCCTGTCTCTTGAGTTGCGTGCGCTGAAGGCGCGCTATCCGGACAAGGAAGATATCAATGTTCTGATTGAACCACGCATCCGCTATAGCGATGTAATTGCAGTGATGGATGCGGTCAAGATCTGGCTGCCGCCCAAGCCTGATGCAGCTGCTGTGCAGGAAGGTGAGCCGGCCGCAGAGCAGGAACCTGTCGCCGCGCCGGCCGAAGGATTCGTGCTTTTCCCTGAAATTTCTATAGGCGATGCCCCATGAGAGAAAGTCGTCGCATGAAACGGCTGGCGAAGTCTCAGGTTCAGACGGTCGCGCTGAGCCTGACCTCACTGATGGATATTTTCACTATCCTGTTGCTTTATCTGTTGGTGAACCAGTCCGACGGCATGGTGCTGGACCCGCCCAAGGAGATTGTCTTGCCGGAGTCCATTGCCCAGACCACACCGCGGGAAACGCTGGTAGTGATGGTCAGCGACCAGGGCGTGGTGGTTCAGGGTGAGCAGATCGTCACCATGGATCAGGTAAAGGCAAACGATGGCGATGTTATTGAGGCTATACGGGAAAGGATGGTCCAGATTCGGGAAAGCGCCATCGGCGTTGAAAGCCAGTCCGAGGGCCAGAATGAGGAAGTCACGGTGCTGGTGGATCGTGACATAGAGTTTCAGGAGGTCAAGCGTGTCATGACCTCCTGCACGGCAGCCGGCTATACCAAAATTTCGCTGGCAGTAAACCAGAAATAATGAAGAGCTGGCCGACGCAGTGAATACACCCTTACAACAGCGCAAGCAGGCACTAAGCGAGCAGGTATCCGCTGCGAGTGCTTCCTATGAGGCCCTGCGGGAGAAGTTGCGTGCGTTTGATGCCGAACTGGAAGCGCTTTCTGCCGAGCAATCCAGATATGACTCCCTGCAGGCAGCCTGTGCGGCGTTGCAGGCGCTGCAGCAGATGGATGCAGCTTCGCTTTTTTGGGGTGAGCACACTAGCGGCGTAGATCCGGACACATTGCTTCGGAATGCCAGCGATAAGGTGGCAGAGTTCAGCAACAGGGTCAGTGCCGCGCAGGAAGGTCGTACCCGGGCGTTTGCCGCTTGCGAGGCCGAGGCTGACAAGCTTGATGATCTGGAATATCACCTTGCTGCCGTCACTCAGGCGGAGGAGGAAGCCCGCTACGATTTTGTCATTGATCGCGAACTCGAGGTTCGTCCCTACAGACCAGCGGTTATGCCTTGGTCAGGCAACGAGGAAGATCGTCGCCGCCTGCGCAAGGTGTTGTTGATAGCCCTGCTGTTCATGTTGTTTGTCGGGGTGGTGCCGCAGGTGTGGGAATTGCCGAAACCGGACCCGGACCAGAAGATCGAGATACCCGAGCGACTGGTGCAGATGATGAAGAAGCGGCAGCCACCCAAGCCGGTGGAGCCGCCACCGACGGTGAAGAAGGAAGAAGAGCCGAAGAAAGAAGACGTGGCGAAGAAGGACGATCAGCCCAAACCCAAGCCGACCGAGGTCGAGGTCAAGCAGGCTCGGGATACCGCGCAGAACAAGGGTGTGCTGGCGTTCAAGGACAGCTTCCAGTCGCTGCTTGATGAAGAGCCTTCCGCGCTTGGTGCTGATGCGCGGGTAAGCAATGCCGGCCAGCAATCTCTGGGCGGTGCACCGGGTAGTCGTTCGATGATTGCCTCCCAGGCCACAGGCGGCAGTGGTGGTATTGCCAATGCCAGCATCAGTCGTGGCGGAGTCGGTGCCGGGGGTAGTGGTATTGACGGCGTCGAGACTGGCCGGGTAGAGAGCGCAATCAGTACAGTGGCCAAGGATGCCTCACGACCGGTCAGCAGTGGCGTAGGCCCTGCCCGCACGGATGAAGAAATCCAGATTGTCTTTGATCGCTACAAGGCGGCGCTGTACCGGATCTATAACCGCGAGCTGCGCAACGATCCGACCCTGCGCGGCAAAATGGTGCTGGCGATTACTATTGAACCGGATGGCAGTGTTTCGGCCTGCAAGGTGCAGTCGACGGATATGAACTCGCCGACCCTTGCTACTGAGATTGTCGAGCGGGTGAAGCGCTTCAATTTTGGCGCCAAGGAAGGAGTGCCGTCCACCAGGATCCTGTATCCGATCGACTTCCTGCCTGCCGGTTAA
>JBECKT010000054.1:0-18700 GCA_040235405.1 Alcanivoracaceae bacterium | reverse complement strand
TGGGAGTGTTTATGTTTGATCGCATTCGTGAAGACATCCGTTCGGTGTTCCACCGTGACCCGGCGGCGCGTAACAGTGTTGAAGTGTTGCTGACCTATCCGGGTCTGCACGCGTTGCTGTTCCACCGTCTTGCACACAGTTGCTGGCAAGCCGGCCTGAAACTGCTGGCCCGGCTGATTTCCGCCTTCAGCCGCTGGATGACCGGTATCGAGATCCATCCCGGCGCCACCATTGGCCGGCGTTTCTTTATCGATCACGGCATGGGCGTGGTGATTGGCGAAACGGCTGAAATCGGTGACGACGTTACCCTGTATCACGGTGTCACGCTGGGCGGCACCACCTGGAACAAGGGCAAGCGCCACCCGACCCTCGGTGATGGCGTGGTGGTCGGTGCCGGTGCCAAGGTGCTGGGCCCGATTACCCTTGGTGCCGGCAGCAAAGTCGGTTCCAATTCGGTGGTGACCCGGGATGTGCCCGAAGGCGCCACTGTGGTCGGTATTCCCGGCCGGGTGATCCGCAAGGCGGAGACCGAGGAAGAGCGCAAGCGCGAGGAAATGGCCAAGAAGATCGGTTTCGAAGCCTACGGCATGGCCAGTGATATGCCCGACCCGGTGGCTCAGGCGATCCATCTGTTGCTCGATCATATGCATGCGGTCGATACCAAGATCGACCGCATGTGCAAGTCTCTGTCCGATCAGGGGATTCGCAGCTGCGACGAGAAGCTGCCAGAGCTGAAGGACGAGGATTTCGAGACCGTAAGGCAGGAAGGGGATTAACCTCCGTCCTGCTCTGAATACTTGACCAATTTAGTCGGGATTAGGTAGCCTTGACGGCATTGTCACACTGACCATGTGGGATTGCCGTCATGCGACTGACTACCAAGGGCCGTTACGCCGTTACCGCCATGCTTGACCTCGCGCTGCACGCCGAGAGCGGGCCGGTGTCGCTGGCCGATATCTCCGAGCGTCAGGGCATTTCCATCTCCTATCTTGAACAGCTGTTTGCCAAGCTGCGCCGGCGTGAGCTGGTGGTCAGTGTACGTGGCCCGGGTGGTGGTTATCAGCTTGCCGCCGAAGCACAGAGCATCAGCGTCGCCAGTGTCATTGATGCAGTGGATGAATCTGTTGATGCCACCCGCTGTGGTGGTCAGGGCGACTGCCACGAAGGCGAGGTTTGCCTTACTCACCATCTCTGGACCGATCTTTCCAGCCGCATTCACCAGTTTCTCAGCGGGATTACCATCGGTGATCTGATCGCTCGACGTGAAATCCGTCGCATTGCCGGTCGCCAGGATACCCAGCTCAACAGCCGTCGGCTGCAGCTGATCCAGTCATGAAACCGGTTTATCTCGATTACGCCGCCACCACGCCGGTGGACGCGCGGGTGATTGCGCGCATGCTCGAATTCCTTGGCGAAGATGCCCAGTTCGGTAATCCGGCCTCGCGCTCGCATGGCTATGGCTGGCTGGCGGAGGAGGGCGTGGAAACGGCCCGCCGCCAGGTTGCCGATGTGCTGCACTGCGATGTTCGCGAAGTGGTCTGGACCAGTGGTGCCACCGAATCCAACAACCTCGCCATCAAGGGTGCGGCTTTCGCCAACCGTGAACGGGGCCGGCATCTGATTACCGCCACCAGCGAACACAAGGCGGTGCTGGATTGTTTCCGCTGGCTGGAAGCAAAAGGTTTTGAAATCACCTGGCTGGCGCCACAGGCCGATGGCCGGGTGGATCCTGCGGTGCTGCAAGCGGCGTTGCGAGACGACACCACGCTGGTGTCGCTGATGCATGCCAATAATGAAACCGGCGTGATCAATGACATCGCTGCGCTTGGCCAGCTGTGCCGTGACAACGGCACGCTGTTCCATGTCGATGCTGCGCAAACCGCCGGCAAACTGTTGCTGGATCTGTCGCAGCTGCCAGTGGATCTGTTGTCACTGTCGGCGCACAAGTTTTACGGCCCCAAGGGTGTCGGTGTGCTGTATGTTCGCCGCCACCCGGATGTTCGTATCGAGGCGCAGATGCATGGCGGTGGCCATGAGCGCGGCCTGCGTTCCGGAACGCTGGCGAGCCATCAGGTGGTTGGTCTGGGCGAGGCGCTGATGCTGGCTTCGCAAAACATGAATGAGGATTCGCTGCGTATCGGTGCGCTGCGTAATCGGCTCTGGGAAGGTGTCGCCAAATTGCCCGGCGTGCAGTTGAACGGCCATCCGACCCAGCGCCTGCCCGGGCATCTGAACGTCGCCTTTACCGGGCTGGATGGCGACCTGCTGATTACCGCCCTGAACCAGATTGCCATTTCGTCCGGCTCGGCCTGCACCTCGGCTTCGGTGGAGCCGTCGCATGTGCTGACGGCCATGGGGCTGGCGCGTGAACACGCGCTGTCCTCCCTGCGCATCAGCATTGGCCGCATGACTACCGCGGAGCAGATCAGCATGACCGTCAGCCATCTGACCTCGGTGCTGGACGCGCTGCGCCGTCGCTAGCAGGTGCTGCTTTCCTTTGTCGTGCTGCTCAGCTCAGCTTTCCGGCTTCGGTGCGGATCCGTTCCACCATTGCCTGCACACCATTGCCACGGGTCGGGCTCAGGTGCTTCAGCAGGTCGAGCTTGCTGAAATAGGCTTCCATATCGTAGTCGAGAATTTGCTGCGGCGATTTCCGGTTCAGCGCCGCCAGTACCATGGCGGCCAGGCCACGAACAATCAGCGCATCACTGTCGACGGCGAGATACAGTTTATTTTCCGCCGGATCAAAATGTTCCGCCAGCCACACCTGACTCTGGCATCCTCGCACAAAGCGGTCCTCGGTTTTCAGCTCATCCGGCAGCGCCGGCAGGGATTTGCCCAGGTCAATGATGTAGCGGTAACGCTCCTCCCAGTCATCCAGAAAGCCGATGCTGTCGAGTACTTCCTCGGCGGTAATGGTCGTGCCGAAAGGGGAGTCGGTGTAGAAAGATTCCATCAGAACAATCCGAGTTCGAGTTGGGCTTCTTCGGTCATCATGTCGCGGCTCCACGCCGGTTCGAATACCAGTTCCACTTCGACCTTGTCGACATTCGGAATCAGCCCGAGGCGATATTCTACGTCGCTGATCAGCACCGGGCCCATGCCGCAGGTAGGCGCGGTCAGGGTCATCCGCACCTGCACCACATTCATGTCGTCACGACGGATCACATCGCAGCCATAGACCAGGCCGAGATCGACAATGTTGACCGGGATTTCCGGGTCAAAGATGGTGCGCAGCACCTTGTCGATGTCATTGCGGCGCACGCTGCCATCCGCTTCCGCCGGATCAAAGTTCAGTTCCAGCGGTTGCATGCCGATGGCATCGCCGTCGGTGCCATCAATGCGCGCCATGTTGCCGTTCACCGTCACCGTCCAGGTGCCACCGAGCGCCTGTTTGATATTGACGAAAGTGTTTTTCTTGATGGTAATCGGCGTGCCGGCCGGTACCAGCCGGGCGGCGACATCACGATGGGTGACAACAGTGCGCTGTTCGCTCATGCGTTGACCGTAAAGCTCTCGCCACAGCCGCATTCGCCAGTGGCGTTCGGGTTGCGGAACTTGAAGAAGCTGTTCACGCCTTCGGTCACATAATCGATTTCGGTGCCGTTGACGATGCTGACGCTGCCGCTGTCGATAAACAGGGTGACGTCGTCGGCAATAGCAATGGTTTTGTCCTGCGGATTATTGTCCCGGACATAATCAAGCACATACATATAGCCGGAACAGCCGGACGGTTTTACCGCCAGGCGCAGGCCACGGGCTGCTTCACGGCGAATTTCCTTGCGGGCCTGTTGCTCAGCGGTCGGCGTCATGCGGATGCTGACGTCGCCGGGCACAAAGGTCTGTACGCTCATGATGGACGCCTCCTAGAGAAAACCTTTCACCTTTTCCAGCGCCTTGAACAGGCGCTCGATATCGGTGCTGTCATTGTAGATCGAAAACGATGCTCGTACCGTGCCGGGAATGCCCAGACGGTCCATCAGTGGCATGGTGCAGTGATGCCCGGTGCGCACGGCGACGCCCTGCTGGTCGAGCAGCTGGCCGACATCATGCGGATGGGCGCCATCGAGCAGGAACGACATCACCGCGATCTTATCCGGCGCAGTGCCGATCAGGCGCATACCCTGAAACGCTTCGGCGCGGGCAGTGGCATCGCGCAGCAGGGCCGCTTCATGGGCAGCCAGAGCAGTGCGATCCTGTGCCTGCAGCCAGTCGATGGCGGCGCCCAGACCGATGGCGCCGGCAATATTCGGGGTCCCGGCTTCGAATTTGTACGGCAGGCTATTCCAGGTGCTGCGTTCGAAAGTCACCGTTTCAATCATCTCGCCGCCACCGAGCCACGGCGGCATGGCTTCCAGCAGTGCCTTGCGGCCATACAGCACGCCGATACCGGTGGGGCCGAACAGCTTGTGACCGGAGAAGGCGTAGAAGTCGCAATCCAGCGCGCGCACATCAACACTGAAGTGGGACACCGCCTGAGCGCCGTCAATCACCGTGACGGCGCCAACTTTTCTGGCATCGCGGATCATCTCCGCGACCGGGTTGACCGTGCCAAGGGAATTGGAAACCTGCGTTACCGCAACAATGCGGGTGCGTTCATTCAGCAGGGCACGATACGCAGCCAGATCCAGACTGCCATCCCCGTTTAGTGGAATAACTTTCAGCAACGCACCGCTGCGTTGGCAAACCATCTGCCACGGCACAATGTTGGAATGATGCTCCAGTGTTGAAATCACCACCTCGTCGCCGGCCGTCAGGCTGGCGCCATAACAGCTGGCCACCAGATTGATACTCTCGGTGGTGCCGCGGGTCCAGATGATTTCTTCGCGACTGGCATTAATAAAATCGGCCACGCTCTGACGTGCGTTTTCGAATCGGGCGGTGGCTTCATCACTGAGGTAATGGGCGCCACGGTGAACATTACTGTTGCACTCGCGGTAATAGTCATCAATGGCCCGGATCACCGCTTCCGGCTTTTGCGTGGTGGCGCCGTTGTCCAGATATACCAGCGGCTTGCCGCGTACGGTTTGCGACAGGATCGGAAACTGGCCACGCAGGGCGGCAATATCAACACTCATTACAGTGCCTCGCCGAGCCAGCTGATGGCCCAGTCGCGTACCGGCTCGTCCTGCATCGCCAGCAGGGTTTCATTGACAAAGCCGGTGCCGAGCATGCGGGTTGCCGTGCTTTCATCGATGCCCCGTGAGCGCAGATAGAAAAGCTGCGCCGGGTCCATCTTGCCCATGGTGGTGCCGTGGGCACACTTGACGTCGTCGTTGTAGATTTCCAGTTCCGGCTTGCTGTCGATCTCGGCTTCGTTGGACAGCAGCATGTTGTTGTTCGACAACGACGCATCGCTGCCTTTGGCGTAGCGGTGAATATGGATGCGGCCATTAAACACGGCGCGGCCTTTTTCCCCGGCAATGCCCTTGTAAACCTGATCGGAGTGGCAATGCGGGGCGACATGCTCGACATTGACATGGTTGTCGATATGGCTCTTGTCGCGGGCAATAAAGACGCCGCGCATGGCAAGCGTGGCACCACTTTCCAGCATGCGTACATGCACATCGTTACGGCGCAGTACATTGCCGCGCATCAGCTGGCTGGAGTCGACCCGGCTGTCGCGCTGCTGATCAATCTGCAGGTTGCCGATATGCAGGCTGTCGGCACTTTCGCTTTGCAGGCGGTAGTGGGTCAGCTTGCTGTTGGCGCCAGCCTGAATCCGGGTCAGGGCATTGGCCAGAACCGGGCCGCTGCCGAGGTAATGTTCAATCAGGGTCAGCTCACTGCCTTCGGCCAGTTCCACCTGCAGCCGGTTGCTGGCATGGCAGGGTGCATCGCTCTGGTTGCAGAACACCACATGAACAATGCCGGCAACTTTGCGGTTGCGTTCGGTTTTCAGTAGCAGGCCGCTATTCAGGCTGGCGCTGTTAAGCCAGCCGAACAGAGTATCCGGAGTCACTTCGCCGGCCTCGTTATCAGACAGCGCCGATACGGTCAGGCCGTCGGGCAGGGCTGGCAGTTGCTCCGGCACAAAGCCGTTGCCGATAACGATGACGCAGTCTCCCAGCGCCGGAAAATCTGCAGACTGATTCAAAGGCGCGGCAGCGGTTTCCAGCTGGCCCGACGTCAGCGCAGTCAGCCCGGTATATTTCCATGCCTCGTGCCGCTTCTCCGGAAACGGCAGCAGTTGCAATTGTTTCAACGCACGCTGGCGCAGGGCTGTCAGCCCATCATCACGGTGAGCCTGACTGGCCAGCGCCAGTACGCTGCCTTTCAGTTGCTCGGCCGGGGTCATGCGGATTCCTCCTCGCCGGTCAGCCAGCCATAACCTTTCTGCTCCAGCTCCAGGGCCAGTTCCTTGCCGCCGGATTTGATAATTTTCCCTCCGGCCAGCACATGTACATGGTCCGGCACGATGTAATCGAGCAGACGCTGGTAGTGGGTCACCAGAACAATAGCGCGGTCCGGGCTGCGCAGCGCGTTGACGCCTTTGGCAACTACCTGCAGGGCGTCGATATCAAGGCCGGAGTCGGTTTCGTCCAGCAGCGCCAGTTTCGGTTCCAGCAACATCATCTGCATGATCTCGTTGCGTTTCTTTTCGCCGCCGGAAAAGCCTTCGTTGACGCCCCGCTTGAGGAACTGTTGATCCAGATTGACCTGCTGGCAGGCTTCGCGGGCACGGCGCAACAGGCTGACCGCGTCCAGCGGTTCCTTGCCTTGAGCGGCACGCACCGCTTCCAGCGAGGCCTTGAGAAATTCCATATTGGACACGCCGGGGATTTCCACCGGGTACTGGAATGCCAGAAAGATACCGGCGCGGGCGCGATCTTCGGTTGCCAGATCGGCCAGAGGCTTGCCTTCGAACAGCACCTCGCCAGCGGTGATTTCATAGCCGTCGCGGCCGGCCAGCACATTCGACAGGGTGCTCTTGCCCGAGCCGTTCGGGCCCATAATGGCATGCACTTCGCCCGGTTTGACCGACAGCGTCAGGCCCTTGAGGATTTCCTTGCCGTCGACGGCGGCGTGCAGATCGCGAACTTCGAGCATTTGCATATCCTGAAATAAATGGCAGTTTTACTGCTTGAGCATTGCGTAGGAGCGGTCGACCGACCACGATTTTTTCCAGCTATCGCGGTCGGTCGACCGCTCCTACAGGTTTGATCAGCCGACCGAGCCTTCGAGGCTGACTTCCAGCAGCTTGCCGGCTTCCACGGCAAATTCCATTGGCAGCTCCCGGAACACTTCCTTGCAGAAGCCGTTCACAATCATCGACACCGCTTTTTCGGTATCAATGCCGCGCTGCCGGCACAGGAACAGCTGGTCGTCACTTACCCTGGAGGTGGTGGCTTCGTGTTCCAGCGTTGCTGACGGGTTACGGCTTTCAATGTACGGGAAGGTATGGGCGCCGCACTGGTCGCCGATCAGCAGCGAGTCGCACTGGGTAAAATTGCGGGCACCTTCTGCCCGCGGGCTGATCCGGACCAGTCCGCGATAGGACATCTGGCTGCGGCCGGCAGAGATGCCCTTGGAAATAATCGTGCTTTTGGTGTTCTTGCCCAGATGGATCATCTTGGTGCCGGTGTCGGCCTGCTGGCGGCCACGGGTCAGCGCCACGGAATAGAACTCGCCAACCGAATTGTCGCCGCGCAGGATCACGCTCGGGTATTTCCAGGTAATGGCCGAGCCGGTTTCCACCTGGGTCCAGGAAATGTGGGCATTCTCGTAGGCAACGCCACGTTTGGTAACGAAGTTATAGATGCCGCCACGGCCTTCTTCGTCGCCCGGGTACCAGTTCTGCACGGTGGAGTATTTAATTCTGGCATCCTTGCGCGCGACCAGCTCGACCACCGCCGCATGCAGCTGGTTTTCATCGCGCATCGGTGCGGTACAGCCTTCCAGATAGCTGACCTGGCTGCCTTCCTCGGCCACGATCAGGGTGCGCTCGAACTGGCCGGTCTTGGCTTCGTTGATGCGGAAATAGGTGGACAGCTCCATCGGGCACTTCACGCCCTTGGGTATATAGACGAAGGAGCCGTCGGAAAATACGGCGGAATTCAGCGCCGCGTAGAAGTTATCGCCCTGCGGCACCACCGAGCCAAGGTGATCCTTGATCAGATCGGGATATTCATGCACCGCTTCGGAGATCGAGCAGAAGATCACCCCGGCTTCTTTGAGCTTGCCGCGGAAGGTGGTGCCGATGGACACCGAATCGAATACTGCGTCCACCGCCACGCCGGCCAGCGCCGCCTGTTCATGCAGTGGAATCCCCAGCTTTTCGTAGGTGCGCAGCAGCTCCGGATCGACCTCGTCGAGGCTTTGCGGCCGGTCGGCCATGCTCTTCGGGGCCGAAAAATAGGACACGGAGTTGAAGTCGATCGGCGGGTGATGGATGTGGGCCCATTCTGGCGGGGTCATGGTCAGCCACTTGCGATAGGCCTCCAGGCGCCACTCCAGCAGCCACTCCGGCTCGTTCTTGCGCGCCGAAATATGCCGGATCACGCCCTCATCCAGCCCCGGGGGCAGGGTTTCGGACTCGACCGCGGTGGTAAAGCCGGCGGCGTATTCACGGCGTACCAGTTTGTCGATTTCGGCGTCTGTACTCATTCGTGCTCTCCGGGTCCGCGCGTGCGCAGCGGAATTGTCTCAATACCTGACTAAAACAGTCAACTATTGATCGGGGTGAAGACGGGCAGGCCGTTGCCGTCTTCGGCGATTCTAGGTAAGTGTGTGCTTACATATTAAGTCCGTTGCTGCCTCCGGGAGTGGTATAAAAACGGGCTCCGGATGCGTATAATGCCGCGCTCCTGCGTCTGGCCGCATCATGTGCAGACGGTCGCGGGCCGCAACTTTATCCGAAACCCGAGCCGAAAGAGAGGATCCGATGGCTGTTGAGCGTACCCTGTCCATTATCAAGCCCGATGCCGTGGCCAAGAATGCCATTGGCGAGATCGAGAGCCGTTTCGAGAAGGCTGGTCTGCGGATCGTGGCCATGAAGATGGTTCATCTGTCGGACGAGAAAGCCGGTGGTTTCTATGCCGAGCACAAAGAACGCCCGTTCTTCAAGGACCTGGTCTCCTTCATGACCTCTGGTCCGGTGGTCGTGCAGGTGCTGGAAGGTGAGGGCGCTGTGGCCAAAAACCGTGATCTGATGGGCGCCACCAACCCGAAGGATGCGGCAGCGGGCACCATTCGCGCTGATTTCGCCAGCACCATCGACGAAAACGCGGTACACGGTTCCGACTCGGCCGCTTCGGCAGAGCGCGAAATCGCTTATTTCTTTGCTGCTGACGAGCTCTGCGCGCGCACTCGCTAAGCAGGCTCCGGAGCTGTTATGACTGACAAGATCAATCTGCTTGGCCTGTCCTGCATCGAGATGGAGGAATTTTTTCTTTCCCTGGGAGAGAAGAAGTACCGTGCCCATCAGATGCTGAAGTGGATGCATATCCATCAGGCGGACAATTTCGAGCAGATGACCGACGTCGGCAAGAAGCTTCGTGACAAGCTCTCGGCAATTGCCGAGATCCGTGCCCCGGAAATCCTCCACGAGGGGATTTCCCGGGACGGTACCCGCAAATGGGTATTCAAGGTCGATGGCGGTGGCGCCATCGAAACCGTATTTATTCCGGATGGCCGTCGCGGCACCTTGTGTGTGTCCTCGCAGGTCGGTTGTTCGGTGGACTGCAGCTTCTGTTCTACCGGCAAGCAGGGTTTCCAGCGCGATCTCACCAGTGCCGAGATTATCGGCCAGGTGTGGCTGGCGAGCCGCTCCTTCGGGCCGCGCAAGAACCTCGGGGAACACCCGATTACCAACGTTGTCATGATGGGCATGGGCGAGCCCCTGCTGAATTTCGACAATGTGGTCAGGGCTATGCGGGTGATGAAGGATGATCTGGCGTACGGCATCTCGAAGAAGCGCATTACCCTGTCCACCTCCGGCGTCGTGCCGATGATTGACCGGCTTTCAGAAGAGCTGGATGTGTCGCTGGCGATTTCCCTGCATGCGCCCAACGACGAGCTGCGCAACAAGCTGGTGCCACTGAATCGCAAATACCCGCTGGCGGACCTTCTGGCTGCATGCCGTCGTTACAGTGACAAGCGCCCGGACAAGCGCAAAAGCATCACCATGGAATATGTAATGCTCAAGGGTATCAATGACCAGCCGGAGCATGCCCGGCAGTTGGTAAAGTTGCTTGGTAACTTGCCGGTAAAATTGAATCTGATCCCGTTTAACCCGTTCCCGCATGCGGGCTATGAGCGTTCCGAGAAGCGCGACATTCTCGCTTTTCACAAATTTCTGAATGATCGTGGCCTGCTGACCACGGTACGCACCACTCGCGGGGATGATATCGACGCGGCCTGTGGTCAGCTGGTGGGCGATGTGATGGACCGTACCCGGCGCAGTGAGCGCTGGCAAAAAGAAGTGTTTCTGCGCACCGGCGATTCCGCCGATGGCGCAGCGGCAACGTGAGGAACATCATGAATATTGCTGTCCGGATTGGTTCGCGATTTTTTACTTTATTGCTGTCTGTGCTACTGGTTTCCTGCATGGTTCTGGAGAAGACCACGCCACCGAATGCGGATAAGGTGGTATCACGACGTGTAGCCGCCGGTTTTGAGTATCTGCAGATGGGCCAGCCATCCGAGGCCCGTCGGCATATTTCCCGTGCGCTCGAAGCTGAGCCGCGCAGTCCCGAGGCGCATAATGCCATGGCACTACTGTATAACTATGAGGGAGATACAGAGCGGGCAGAACAACATTTCCGCAAGGCAATCCGCTACGACAGAACTTATTCTCTGGCACGAAATAACTACGGGGCACTATTGCTGTCGCAACGCAAATACAAGGATGCGCTTGAGCAGTTTTCCAGTGCTGCGGACGACCCTTCCTACGATAATCGGGCCGTTGCATTCGAGAACAAGGGCCGGGCGCTGATGGCGCTGGAGCGCTACGATGAAGCACTCGATGCTTTCAATACTACCCTGCGTCTTAATTCGGATTTGGCTCAGCCGTTATTGGAAGTGGCCTGGATATATTTTATCAAGCAAGAGTTTCGTGCTGCACAAAGAGCCTATGAAGCCTATGAGGGTGGTATTGATGTCCAGTCCGCTCGGGGTTTATGGTTGGGCATTCAGTTAGCCGCCGCACAGCAATCCCCCGACAAGCTGGCGAGCTACGAGTTGGCGCTGAGCAAGCTTTATCCGAACTCCCCGGAGCATCGTGAGTGGCGTAACTGGGTTGACGGCGGGAGGCAGTGATGACCGAAGCCGAGCAAGGGAGGTTGTTGCCAGGTCAGCGGTTACGCAGCGGCCGTGAGGCCGCTGGCCTTACGCAAGCCGAGATGGCCGCGCGCATGCACCTTTCTGTTGGTTATATCCGGGCGCTGGAAGCTGACGACTATGATCGTTTGCCGAAAGCGGCGTTTGTGCGCGGTTATATCAAGAACTACGCCAAGCTGGTGAATTTGCCGGGTGATGAGCTGGCCAATCTTTATCAACAGGTGGCCGAAGAAGAGCGTCCGCAGATGGCATTGACGCCACCCGGTACAGAGCCGGACCGACGGCTTTGGTGGATTGGTGGCGCTGTTGGCTTTGTTCTGGCTGTCTGGCTGCTGTGGCCTGCATCAGTTGAGCAATCGCAGCGGCATGCGGAGTACCCTGCTATCCCGGAGGTGATCGCGGATGCCTCCGTTGAGAATGCAGGCATCCCTCCGGCGGAAGTGGCTGAGCAAGGCGCGGAGGCGTTGCTGCCGGAAGATCGGACTTCCGCGGACAACGAAGCCAGTGCTGTGCCGCAGAGTGCTGCACCGCAGAAGGATATCAAGGCTGATGCAGCATCGGGAAATTTCGATCGTCTTCTGATTCACTTTAAGGAAGTGTGCTGGCTGCGCGTGCGAAATGCCGATGGTGACGAGATCTATATTGGCCAGCGTGATGAGAATCAGCCGCTGCAGCTCGATGGTGTCGGCCCTTTTCGCATCACGCTGGGTAATGCCGCAGCAGTCAGCGAGATTTTTGTTAACGATACCAGCGTAAGGGTGCCGGTAGCGGCTCCCGGCCAGGTGATTACCGTTCGGGCTCCGTGAGCCCCTGAGGTGTCGTGATGCATCCCGAAATTGAAATCAAACGCCGTCCGACCCGGAAAATCATGATTGGCAAAGTGCCGGTGGGTGGTGATGCGCCGATCGCGGTGCAGAGCATGACCAATACCGAAACCTGCGATGTCCATGCCACCGTAGCGCAGATTCGTCGGCTCGAAGATGTCGGTGCCGATATTGTGCGTGTGTCGGTGCCGTCTATGGATGCCGCCGAGGCTTTTGGCGAGATCCGCAAGCTGGTTAATGTGCCGCTGGTGGCGGACATCCACTATGACTACAAGATCGCCCTGCGTGTAGCCGAGCTGGGGGTTGATTGTCTGCGCATCAATCCGGGTAACATTGGCCGCGAAGATCGTATCAGGGCCGTAATCCAGTCTGCCAGGGATCACGGCATTCCGATTCGTATTGGTGTTAATGCCGGTTCGCTGGAAAAAGAGCTGCAGCGTAAATACGGCGAGCCAACCAGTGATGCATTGGTGGAGTCGGCGCTGCGTCATGCAGAAATTCTTGATCGTTATGACTTTCAGGATTTCAAGATCAGCGTCAAGGCTTCCAATGTTTTCATGACCGTGCAGGCCTACCGGAAGTTGTCAGCCCAGATCGAGCAGCCGTTGCACCTGGGCGTGACAGAGGCTGGTGTGTTGCGCGCCGGTACCGTCAAGTCATCGGTGGCCCTTGGCATGCTGCTGATGGAAGGTATTGGCGACACTATCCGGATTTCTCTGGCAGCAGATCCGGTAGAAGAGATTCGCGTCGGCTTCGATATTCTGAAGAGCCTGAAGTTGCGCAAGAAGGGCGTCAATATCATCGCTTGCCCGAGCTGTTCCAGACAGAATTTCGATGTCATCAGCACGGTGAATGAGCTGGAAGCACGTCTTGAGGATATCAACGAGTCGGTCGACCTTGCTGTTATCGGCTGCCTGGTCAATGGCCCCGGTGAGGCGCGCGAGGTAGACGTTGGTCTGACTGGCGGTACGCCGAACAATCTGGCCTATGAGAATGGTGAAAAAAGCCACCATATTCGCGCTGAGGATCTGGTGACCGAGCTGGAGCGGATGGTTCGGGCCAAGGTGAAGAAAATTCGTGACGACGAGCAAAAGGGCGTGATCGTCCGCAGTCAGCCGTGACCGTTTCCGGAGTGCCAAGTTGAGTCAGAAGATCAGTTCCATTCGCGGCATGAATGACATCCTGCCGACGCAGACGCCGCTTTGGCAGTGGCTGGAAACTCGCGTCCGTAATCTGCTGCAGAGTTACGGCTATGGCGAGATCCGTATGCCCATCGTTGAGCACACCGAGCTTTTCAAGCGCTCTATCGGTGAAGTCACCGATATCGTTGAAAAAGAGATGTATACCTTCGATGACCGTAACGGTGATTCATTGACCTTGCGCCCGGAAGGTACCGCCAGCTGTGTGCGTGCGGCGGAAGAGCATGGCCTGCTCTACAACCAGGTACAGAGGCTCTGGTATGCCGGGCCGATGTTCCGGCATGAGCGCCCGCAGGCAGGGCGTTATCGCCAGTTTCATCAGGTTGGTGTCGAGGCCTTTGGCATGACCGGGCCGGATATCGACGCCGAAATGATTCTGATGACTGCCCGGTTATGGCGTGATCTGGGTCTGCAGGACAGGGTGACGCTGGAGCTGAACAGTCTCGGTGACAGCGCGGATCGGGCCCGTTATCGCGAGGCACTGGTGGCGTACCTGTCGCAGCATGTCGACCGCCTTGACGAAGATAGCCGCCGGCGTCTTGAACGTAATCCTTTGCGTGTGCTCGACAGCAAGGACGCCGGGACTCGCGAGGTGCTGAAACAGGCGCCACGTTTCGATGATTATCTTGGAGATGAAGCCAGGCAGCACTTTGCCGAGTTATGTGCTGTGCTGGATGCGGCCGGCGTGACGTACCGGCTGAACCCGGCGTTGGTGCGCGGTCTCGATTATTACGGCAAAACCGTTTTCGAGTGGGTCACGGATGCGCTCGGTGCACAAGGCACGGTCTGTGCCGGGGGGCGCTACGACGGTCTGGTCAGCCAGCTCGGTGGCAAGCCTGCCCCGGCGGTGGGATTTGCCATGGGTATCGAGCGGTTGATTTTGCTGCTTGAGCAGTGCCGGCCGGAACTGCCGGCGGCGGCGGATCTTTATCTGGTCAGCACCGTGCCGCCGACGGCTTCGCTGACGCTGGCGGAGCAGTTGCGTGACCTCTTGCCCGGCGTTCGGATTCAAAGCCACTGTGGTGGCGGCAGTATCAAAAGCCAGATGAAGAAGGCCGACAAGAGCGGTGCCCGCTGGGCCTTGATCGTTGCGGACGATGAACTTGCCAACGACGCGGTCAGTCTCAAGCCGCTGCGAGGCGATGGCGAGCAGCAACGTATTGCCCGGACGGAGCTGGCGGAAAAACTTGCGGTATTGATGCAGCTGTAAGCCGGTATCCCGGCAAACGATTCAAACAAGGAGAGCGGTAATGACCGACTATAGCGAAGAAGAACAGGTCGAAAGACTGCGCAAATGGTGGGAAGAGAACGGCACCTCGGTGGTGCTGGCGATTGTCCTGTCGGTGTCGGCCCTGCTGGGCTGGCGTTACTGGCAAAGCAGCAGTCAGGAAAAGGCGGAGGCAGCCTCTGCGGTGTATCTGCAGCTGACTGAAGCGATGGATCAGGCCCGAGCGGTTCCGGATAGTGCCGAACAGGCGGCGCTGGTTCAGGCGGCCGCAGAAAAACTGGTCAGTGAGCATGGCTCTACCAGCTATGCCGATTACGGTCGTTTTACTCTGGCCAAGCTGGCGGTTGAGGACCGGGACTATGCAAAGGCCGCCGCCCTGCTCAGGGAGGTAATGGACAGCCCCTCCACGGAAGCGATCGGCTGGACTGCCCGGGCGCGTCTGGCCCGAGTGCTGACGGGGTCTGCGAATCTGGATGAGGCGGCCAAGGTGTTGAATGCTTCCTGGCCGGAATCCTGGCAGGGGCAGGCATTTGAATTGCGTGGTGATCTGGCCCGCGCGCGTGGTGATCTGGAAGCCGCTCGTACAGCCTATCAGTCGGCACTGGCCGCACTGGAAGCGGATGGTGCCGGTCATCGTGAGCTGGTACAGATGAAACTTGATGATCTGGTGCCGGCATCCTGATGACTGATCTGTTGTTTTGCCGCCGTTTCCTGCCGGGCCTGACGTTGCCTTTGGTGCTGGCGCTTTGCGCATTGCTGGCTGCCTGCAGCAGCAAACCAAAGGAAGTGGAGCCGACACCACTGAAGGGTTTCGAGCGCGGCTACAGCGTTAGCCGGGACTGGCACCGATATATCGGTTTCGGCTCCATGCGTCGACCACTACAGCTGTTGCCCGCGGTGGCAGAACAGGAAGTCTTTGTGGTCGACCTGTATGGCCGGGTGCGGGCACTGGATCGCAAAAGCGGCGATACGCTCTGGCGCCAGCGTACCGGGTTGCGAATTTCCACCGGCGTGCGTGCCGGTTATGGTCGCCTGCTGTTCGGCACCCGTGATGGAGAGGCCGTGGCACTGTCGGCCGAAGATGGCACCGAGCTGTGGCGTACCCAGCTGTCTGGCGAGTTGTTATCGCGCCCGGCAACTGACGGTGATCTGGCAATTTTCCAGAGTCAGGATGGACGTATTGTTGCGTTGAATGCGGAAGACGGCAGCCAACGCTGGAGTTTTGAGGTGTCGGTGCCGGTGTTGAGCCTGCGTGGTCTTGGTGAGCCGCTGATTGACTCCACCCGGGTGTATGCCGGCACTGCCAGTGGCCGTGTAGTGGCGCTTGAGCTGGCTACCGGCCTGCCATTGTGGGAGCGGCGGGTAGCGGAACCAGCCGGCCGCTCGGAGCTTGATCGGCTGGTGGATATCGACGGTAATCTGATCGTCCAGAACGGCGGCCTTTTCGTTACCACCTTTCAGGGCAAGGCGGCCGTGCTGGATGAGGAAACCGGGCGCATCTACTGGGATGCGAACATGTCCAGCGCCAACCGCATGACTACGCTGGCCGGTGTGCTGTTCATTGCTGATCAGGATGGTGTTGTTCACGCAATCGATCAGCGCAGTGGCAACACCGTATGGAAGCAGGAGGGGTTGATTGCCCGTCGTCTGACCGGCACCGAAACTCACGACGGATTGGTAGTGGTGGGAGACCGTCAGGGTTATCTGCATTGGCTGGACCCGCAGACCGGTGCGTTCGTTGCCCGGCGCAGACATGACCCGGATGGTTTTGCGGCGACGCCGATGGTCTACGGAGATGTTCTTTATGCCGTCAGTGCTGACGGTGAAGTCGCGGCTTACCGATTGAAGGCCCTGCAGCAATGAAACCTGTTCTGGCTCTGGTGGGTCGTCCGAACGTCGGTAAATCTACCCTGTTCAATCGGCTGACCCGAACCCGCGATGCTTTGGTAGCGGATTTCCCCGGTTTGACTCGCGATCGTCAGTACGGTGACGGCAAGATCGGTGATCGCGCCTATGTGGTGGTCGATACCGGTGGTATCGGTGAGGGCGCGGATGGCATTGACGGGCCGATGGGGGATCAGGCCCGGCAGGCGGTATCGGAAGCGGATGCGGTGCTGTTTCTGGTCGATGGTCGTGCTGGCCTGACGGCTGCCGATGAGATGGTGGCACGTGAACTGCGCAGTCTGAACAAGCCGGTGCATCTGGTCATCAACAAAGTCGACGGCATCGATGAGAACATTGCTGCTTCCGAGTTCTATGCCCTTGGTCTGACCTCGCAGCACCATATTGCCGCCAGTCATGGTCGTGGTGTCAACGCGATGATTGCCGACATTCTGGCAGCTTTTCCGGACGCTCCGGAACACAGCCCCGGGGATGAAAATCAGGGTATCCGGGTGGCTATTATTGGTCGCCCGAATGTCGGCAAGTCGACGCTGGTCAATCGCATGCTTGGGGAAGAGCGGGTTGTCGTATTCGATATGGCCGGCACCACCCGTGACTCGATCTATATCCCGTTCGAGCGCCGTGGCCAGCTGTATACACTGATTGATACTGCCGGTGTGCGCCGCCGCGGCAAGGTCCATGAGACCGTCGAGAAGTTTTCGGTGATCAAGGCCATGCAGGCGATCGACGATGCCCAGGTAGTGGTGCTGGTGATTGATGCCCGCGAGGGCATCACCGATCAGGATCTCAGTCTGCTCGGCCATACGCTGCAGGCTGGCCGCTCATTGCTGGTGGCAGTGAACAAGTGGGATGGCCTGGATGCCCACCATCGCGAGCAGGTTAAGGCCGAGCTTGGCCGGCGCCTCGAGTTCGCCCCCTGGGCCAGGGTTCACTATATTTCTGCCCTGCATGGTACCGGCGTGGGCGACCTGTTCGGCCTGATTGAACGGGCCTGGCAGTCTGCCTTTACCCGTATACCAACCCACAAGCTGACCGAAATGCTGGAGCAGCTGGTGGCCGCCAATCAGCCGCCGATGGCCGGCCGGCATCGGGCCAAGCTGCGCTATGCCCACATCGGTGGCACTAACCCGCCCCGCATCATCGTTCATGGCAACGCCCTTGAGAGCCTGCCGGACAGCTACCGGCGCTATCTTGAAAACCGCTTTCGCGAGCTGCTCAAGCTCGAAGGCACCCCGCTCAAGGTCGAATTCAAGGCCGGTGAAAATCCTTATGCCGGCAAAGCCAACAAGCTGACTGAGCGGCAGGTGCAGCGCAAGCGCCGGCTGATGCGTCACGTCAAAGGCAAGTGATTTTACCTTTGAGGGCTTGTTGAGCCTGTCTTCGCTGTTATTCTGATTTCGTAACGATGTGCTCTCCGGGGGAAGCATGAGGGTGTCTGTGGCCGTGTTGGGCCTGTTGTTAACCAGCTCGGCCATCGTGCCAGCGCTTGCTTTTGATGATAACTCGTCGTTATTTGGTGATGATCAGGTGCCGATGGTGCTGACGCCGGCGCGTCTGCGTCAGCCGCAATCCCAGGTTCCGGCCAGTGTGACGGTGATTGATCGTGAGCTGATCGAGGCCAGTGGTGCCCGGGAGATTTACCAGTTGCTGCAGCTGGTGCCGGGAATGAGCGCAGTCAAGGTTGACGGTAACGTTCCCACGGTCAGTTATCACGGCACCCAGTCGCGCGATGTGCGCCGTATGCTGGTGATGATCGACGGCCGCTCCCAGTATCTGCCCGGTCTGGCGCGGGTAATGTGGAATGATTTTCCGATCGAGATCGAGGATATCGAACGCATCGAGGTCACTCGTGGTCCGGCGGCAGCGGCTTATGGAGCCAACGCATTTCAGGGGGTGATCAACATCATCACCCGTCATCCTCAGGATGTTTCAGGTTCCAGCGTTGCGGTGCGCGGCGGTAACAACGAAGTGCGTGACTGGCGTGTCAGCGCGGCGGACAGCAAGGATGGTGTGTCGTCGCGGGTGACAGTAGCGTCCCGACATGATGCCGGTTACACCGAACCGTTCCGCGGCGAACCGCGCCGCGACTCGAAGTCGGTACAAACCATCAACCTGCGTTCGCATATCGAAATCAATGAACGTGACTCGCTGGAGTTCATGGCGGGAGGGTCGCAGCGCACCCTGGACTTGCCAACCGAGCGCTCCGATTTTGAAGATTTCACCGATTTCACCGTGCTGCCGGAGAATCGCTCCGAGGAAGCCTTTGC
>JBECKT010000153.1:0-4009 GCA_040235405.1 Alcanivoracaceae bacterium | reverse complement strand
AGGCCCGCTCCTGACGCATGGTTTTCAGGGCGCGTACCCGGCCTTCGTTGCGAGTGCGGCGTGCCTTGATGCCCTGACGGATCCAGCGCTCTTCCTGTGACAGCTTCTTGTCGAAGTCGGAGTTGGCTTTTTCCTCGGCGTCGAGCTGGGCCTGTTTGCCTTCCAGATATTTTTCATAGCTGCCCGGCCAGCTGGTCAGCTTGCCGCGGTCGAGCTCGATAATGCGTGTGGCCAGTGCGCGCAGAAAGGCCCGGTCGTGGGTGATGAACAGCAGGGTGCCGTTCCAGCCCTTCATGAACTCTTCCAGCCAGCGGATCGATTCGATATCGAGGTGGTTGGTCGGTTCGTCCAGTAGCAGGATATCCGGTTCCTGCACCAGCGATTGTGCCAGCAGCACGCGGCGTTTCATGCCGCCGGACAGGCCGGCGAAATCGGTGGCGCCATCCAGGGCCAGCCGGGTCAGCACGGTTTCAACCCGTTGCGACAGGGTCCAGCCATCGCGGCTGTCCAGTTCGTGCTGGAGAAATTCAAACCGATTCATGGCGGCATCGGAGGCATCGCCCAGTGTCAGCGACAGGGCGGCATGCTCGGCCAGTACTGCGCCGAGATCACCCAGACCGCGGGCAACAATATCGAACACCGAACCCTCGGTGTCCGGCGGAACTTCCTGCACCAGCCGGGCAATGGTCAGCCCCGGCTGCTTTTCCAGGTCGCCATCATCGGCCTGGATTTCGCCGGCAATCAGCTTCATCAGGGTCGATTTGCCGGCGCCATTACGGCCCACCAGACAGAGCCGCTCACCCGGCTCGATGGACAGGTTCACGCCATCCAGCAACGGTGCGGCACCGTAACTCAGCTGGATATTGCGCAGGGTCAGAAGCGGCATAGCAATCAGGGCTCAGTCAATCCGGGCGCGCAGTGTACCACTGCTGCAGGAGCGGCCGACCGGCCGCGAAAGGTTTTTCCATCGGCGAATCGGCTGCCGCCACCTGCTACACTGCACGCCATATCCCTCAATCAGGCCTGCTCCGTGACCGCTGCGTTTTCAACTCTCTCCCTGCCCGCCGACGTGCTGGCCAATCTTGACCAGCTCGGCTACACCGAAATGACCCCGGTGCAGGCGCAGAGCCTGCCGCTGATGCTGGCCGGCAAGGACGTGATTGCCCAGGCTCGCACCGGCAGTGGCAAAACCGCGGCGTTCGGAATTGCCCTGTTGCAGGCATTGAACCCGCGTCAGTACGACTGTCAGGCGCTGGTGCTGTGCCCGACTCGCGAGCTGGCTGATCAGGTTGCCCGGGAAATCCGCCGGCTGGCCCGCGCCGCCGGCAATATCAAGATCCTCACCCTGTGTGGCGGGGTGGCCATGGGGCCGCAGGTGGGCTCGCTGGAACACGGCGCCCAGATTATCGTTGGTACACCGGGGCGGGTGCAGAAGCATCTTTTGAAAGGCTCGCTGAAACTGAACGGATTAAACACGCTGGTGCTGGACGAAGCCGACCGCATGCTCGACATGGGTTTCTACGACAGCATCGCCGAGATCATTGCCCAGCTGCCGGGCAAGCGGCAGACGTTGCTGTTCTCGGCCACCTATCCGGCCGGCGTCAAGCAGTTGGCAAAATCATTCATGCGTGATCCGCAGCAAGTGCAGGCGGAATCGCTGCACGATGACAGCGAGATCGAGCAGCGCTTTTACGAGATTGATCCGGAGGAACGGCTGCAAACGGTGGCCCGGGTGCTGGCCTGTTACCGGCCGGAATCGGCCGTGGCGTTCTGCTTTACCAAACAGCAATGTGATGAGCTGACCCGTTATCTGCGCGCCAACGGTATTGTTGCCGAGCCGCTGCATGGCGATATGGAGCAGCGCGATCGCGACGATGTGCTGACCCTGTTTTCCAATAAAAGCCTGTCGGTGCTGGTGGCCACCGATGTCGCGGCGCGCGGTCTGGATATTGATGCGCTCGACATGGTGATTAATGTCGAGCTGGCCCGCGACGCTGAAACCCATATTCATCGCATCGGCCGTACCGGTCGTGCCGGCAAGAAGGGGCTTGCTGTCAGTTTGGTCGCCCCGCCGGAAACGCGTCGGGCCCAGGCCATTGCCGAGATGCAGAAGGCGCCCCTGAACTGGCATCCGCTTGCCAGCCTGAAGCCGCAGGCCGGTGGTCAGCTGCAGCCGCCGATGGCAACCTTGTGTATTGCCGCTGGTCGCAAGGACAAGATCCGTCCCGGTGATATTCTGGGGGCCCTGACCGGTGAGGCCGGGCTGCCCGGCAGCCAGGTCGGCAAGATCACAATCACCGATTTTCAATCCTTCGTGGCAGTGGATCGCAGCATCGTCACCGAGGCGCAGACACGACTCAGCGTCGGCAAGATCAAGGGGCGCTCGCTGCGGGTAAGAACCCTTTAAGGAGGCTGCATATGTCCGCCAGAAAAGAATTCTCGCCGTTGCAGGTCGAGGCCTTTCCGAAAAAATGCCAGAGCTGCGGCAAGGTGTATGCAGACGAACAGCAGTTTCTTGTCGAAACGACGTCGGTGGCCCATGCGCCGTCGGATATTCGTTCGGTTCGCGACGACGCGGAAGACAGCAATATTTATCTGGAAGTATTTCGCAACTGTGCTTGCGGCTCGACCCTGATGGAGCTGTTCCATAGCCGTCGGGATCTCAGCGAAGAGGGCCTGACCCGGCGACAGCTGTTTGACAGCATGCTCACTATTCTTCTTGAAGCGGGGCATGATCGTCAGGAAGCGCGCGCCATTCTTTTGCGGCAACTGCCCGCCTTCAAAGACAGCTGAGTTTCTGCAGGAGCGGTCGATCGACCGCGATTTGTTTGAGGCAATCGCGGCCGATCGGCCGCTCCTACGGAGAGATGTGTCGTAGGAGCCGTCGATCGACGGCGAGGGGTTTTCGCGGCCGGTCGGTCGCTCCTGCATATGAAGTCCGGTTGTTCTTTATTCAGGAGTTGTCATGTCTGATTTTATTTTGCACCAATACCCGACGTCGCCGTTCTCGGAGAAAATCCGTCTGATGCTCGGTTATGCCGGCATTGACTGGCTGTCCGTGCAGGTGCGCGAAATGCCGCCACGGCCATTGCTGGAGCCGCTGGCGGCGGTCCATGTTCAGGGGGGCGGGCATCGGGTCCCCCGGTTCGGATTGCAGCATGATTCTGCCAGCCGCTGGTGAGCTTGCCGTTCCAGTGGGTTGATCTACTTTGCGCCAATCTGATCAGGATGCCAATTTCTGGTGCATTTTCTCTGTCAGGCAGTCCATCAGGTCACGGCCGGCATCGAACAGCTCTCTGATGTCGCGATGAAAGAAGGTTCTGCTGGCTACAGTCTGAATAACCAGCACGCCCAGCAGTTCACCATTCCGCTCCAGTGGAATGCCAAGGTAGCTGGTGTAGCGTTCCTCGCCGGAGCCATCAATGTGGAAATATTCAGCATGGGTCTGGATATCCCGCGCCGCCACCGGCTTTGCTGTTCTGGCGACTTTTCCGGTCAGGCCCTGGTGGTAGCTCAGTTGTGTTCCCACCGCCTTCTCAAGACCGCAGGATGCCAGCATCTTCACGTATTGCTGCTGCGCGTCTGCAAGATAGAAGCTGCATACGTCTACACCCAGTACTGTCTTTACAAGGGTGACGCGTTGCTGGATCAGATGTTCAGGTTCGGTCATGGCAGGCTATTCCGGCTGGAGGGCTACATATTCCAAGCAATTCGTGTGCCAGACAGATTTGCGGCTCAGATGCATAGGGTGGCGATGGGAAGGAGGCAGGCTTGTGCCATTCCGGCATTTTGGCGATAGTACCGCGTCGCGGATTTTCCAGAGGGTAGACAAAAATGATCAGAGGGATTTGGCTTGGCGTGCTGCTGTTGATGCCGCTCGCGTCGACAGCGTCTGACAAGGTAACGGTGGCTCTCGCCAGCAATTTTATTCAGGCCGCTCGGGAAATAGCCGATGCGTTTGAGGCGACAACCGGGCATCAGGTGCAGTTCAGTGTTTCGTCCAGTGGCA
>JBECKT010000119.1:0-6984 GCA_040235405.1 Alcanivoracaceae bacterium | reverse complement strand
GTGTGGCGCCCTTGCTTGTTAACGGGCTCACATCGTGGCGCCATAGCTGCACCGGGCTACCACACTGAAAACCTGCGGCTACAGGTTTGAGCCTCACCTTATCGCGATCGGGGAGACAGTCAAATTGGGGGCTTCTCGATCATACAAGCGGCTGCACGGATAAATTTCCGCTGTCACCTTTTGTGCATTAAACCGCACAAAAGCCGCCATCAAAAATTTACCCGGTGAGCCGGGCGTTAGAAGGCAAAATGAAAATAACAATCGCAATACTTGTTGTGCTTTTATTGGCTAGCAATGCTTTCTGGCTGTATCAGGTTGTGGATACTGGTGTAACTCTGTCATACCGAGATCAACAAACTTATGAGCTGGAAGAAACTCGAAAGCAACTAATGGCCACATTTCCTGAAGTTGCTAAACATGCAACAAAAGAAGAAATTATTGCTGCTGCAAGTAAACATACAGACCAAGAAGTATATGAAAAAGAAGGTTGTACCTGGGTTGGCTGGTTGGGCTTTAAATTTGATGAAAGTAATAAATTAAAATCAGTATCACCTTCATGGTCATATGGAGAAAAAGACCCATGCTATCCAGCCTTCTAAAAAGGCAATCAACTTCGCGCGCAAACAACGCGCGCCGGACGCCGCAAAGCGGCGCCGGTTATTTTAGTCGTTAGGTGTAAAGGATGAGGTTCTCGATCGGCGTACTATCGAGCTGGCTATTTGTTTCATTCGTGTACGTTATTACTTTTCACTTCGACGGACTGTCACTGCTTACGGCTGATCTGAAGCAGATCGGAGTGCTCTGGATGATCGTCGGGCTATTTGCAGCCATTTACTTCGGGATTATGGGGCTTCCAATTCTCTATTTCTTGTCAAAGCGGCAAAAGATATCTAGGTTTGGGTTTATTGTTGTTGGAGCGGTGGCCAGTATCCCGATGCTTGTTTTTTGCATGGCCGCGGGGGAGGTTGAATGGATCGTGGCTACTTCTATTGCAGGTGCTGGTGCTGGCTGGGTATTCACCTTGGTGGTGCCAAGCCAATCGGGCACCTAACAGCAGCAAGCGGGCAATTTGCTCCGTGGAGAAATTGCGTTTTCGCTTCACTACAACACAATTCCTCCGCTCCGCAAACTGCCGTTGTGCTGAGCGTTAGGCTATCAAAAGATACTTGGATCTACTTGGAGACCGGAATATTCCTGCCGATCAGTGGGGAATCCGAAGGGTTGACCTTCTGGTAGAGCTTCTGTATCAGATGGGCCAGTCTCTTGGGTATGATTACGACAAGACGCAAATTAAAAACGGAACTTATGCGCCGATAGCACACGGGAGAATTGAAGAGCAGCAAGAGTCAATTAGGCAGGGGGTTATTGACCTGTTACATGGTAAGAAGGTCATTCCCATGTGGGTTGCAAATATTACTCCTGATTCGCCACAGCTACCCCCTGAAGCAAATGGCGAGAGTTAACAAGATCATGCACGGCCGCAGCTGCAGGCGTTATGTTTCCGGCAGCGCTGAGACCAGGCCAAGATGATCAACAAAAGGAATGAAATCGCGGTCAGTGAAGAGCAGGGGCAACTTCTGCTCAATGCAGTAGGTCGCAATAATTACGTCCGTAGTTTTTCGGATAGTCATTCCTTTTTTGCGCAGTGCTCGGTAATTCTCTGCGCACTTCTCGGGCATGCCTTTGCCAAACATTTCAAGCCGGTCCAGCGTCATGAGGCTTTGCCTGGTCGTGCGGTATTCCCGGTCGTTCCGGATTCCCTGAAGAATTTCCAGAAATATCAGATCCCCCATGGCAACGATGCCCTCAACAATAGCAACGTCAAGAGCATCGGTGTGTCGGCTCTGAGTGCCGTTAAGGTAGTCGATCCAGACACTGGTATCGACCAATATCATTTGCCGCCTCGCATTTCGTCAAGGTCGCCCTCCCATTTTATTCGACCCCGGAGCTTGCGAATTTCCTGTTGCTGGCTACGTCGCACCAGAAGCTTAAGTCCTTGTTCTACAGCTTCTTTTTTAGTGCTCAGGCCAGATGCTTTAAGGGCATCCATCATTAGCTTGTCATCTATAACAATGTTGGTTCTCATAAATCACCAGTGTGTATATATTTGCATATCATACACACTCTATCATGGGCAAAGAAACATAACAATCGGCTCCACGGCGACAATTTTTCAGCTGCTTTGCAGCTCCAAAATTGCGCGTGAGCACGGGCGTTGTGAGTCTATTGGGATCTGAATGCTGAAATTACTGTTCTGGATCGAGCTAACGCTATCAGTACTATTATTGCTGCTGGCATTATGGGCGGGGTTGGGAATCTGCGAAGGTCGGCCGTATGGCTATGATTGCGAGGCTTGGCTCATTCTCGGAGTAAACCTTTACTTTCCGGTTGGATCGCTCGGTCTTATTTGCTCGGTTTGGTCGTTAAAGCGCGAATCTTGGCGCCCCCAATATGGGTTTGTTGCAGGGTGCTTGGCGGTCATGGCTTACTGGTGGCTGCACACGTAGCGGGTCAACACATAACAACGCCAGTCAAGGCGCCAGGTTGGCTCTGGGAGCTATGGGTCAAGAGGGCTTGCCATCGGCACTCCGAGCAGAATCAGAGCGTTGCTCTGCATCATTGCCGCAGCTGCTACTTAATTTCAAAGCTCTCAAGAATAAACTTTAGAAATTCAGTGTGGGCGGGACTGAGCGATGCCGATTCGGCTAACCGCTGTGCCACTCTGTAACCAAACGGCTCTGCCACATCGTAGGCCCACACTCCGTCATAATGAAAATCCATCATTCTGATGCGGAAGAACGGACAGGGAGACTTTACCCCTGCCCATCCTCCCTCACTACCTGCGCCAGCGCTTCCCCAAACGGCCGATTCCTGAATCCCAGATCCTTCTCTGCCTTGCTGTTATCGGTGCGGATCTTCACCGGCATCGGCACTGACAGAATCTTCGGCCCCTTGCCGCGGGCATGTACCACCGCGCGCATGAAGCGGCCGATATGCTGGCTGTCACCGCCGACGTTGTAGGCCTTGTTGATGGATTTGTCGTTGGCCACGGCATTGACGGTGGCGTCGGCGACGTCGCCGGCGTAGACCAGCGGGAAGCTGATGCTGGGCATCACGATTACCGGCAGTTTCAGGGCCTTGTAGACCATGTCCATGGTGTTCGGGTCGCGGGCGCCATAGACGGCGCTGGGGCGCACGGTGGTCAGTTGCAGGTCGAGTTCGCGGGCCAGTTGCCAGGCCAGGTCCTCGCTGATCTGTTTGGTGGCGCGGTAGGTGCCGCCCTTGCGGTTTTTGCCGTCCAGCTGTGGCCAGCTTTCATCCATGGGCGAGAAGATCGACCACCTGTAGATGCCAAAGGTGCTGACATGAATGATGCGTTTGACGCCGGCCCTGTGCGCAGCTTCAAAGACATTACGGGTGCCTTCGACGTTGGCCTTTTCATGGGCGTGCCAGGCGCTGAAGCCCTTGCTGGCGACATACATGGCGGCGTTGGAGATGATTGCATCGCAGCCCTGGAAGGCGGCTTCCAGCGAGGCCGGGTCGGTCAGGTCGGCCTTGCGGAACTCGACGCCTTCGTCGGCGAGGAAGGCAGCCTTGGACGGGGTCCGCACCACACCGACCACATGGGCGCCGGCGGCCAGCAGGCTGCGGCACAGGTAGACGCCAATCATGCCGCTGGCGCCGGTGACGGCGACGGTTTTGCCCTGCAGATTAGTCATGTTGCTCTCCTGATCCGGTTGGGGTGTGACAGCTTAGCCCGCTGGTTGTCGTGAATGCCATGACCTCAGAGAACACGGTAACAAGGCCGCGCGGCACCAATGCGGACCAGTTTGCTTAGTTCACCATTGGCGGCCGCGTACCAATAATCACTTTCAGATCCAGCGCTTCGCGGTTGCGAATCACATTCAGGATCATGGTGGTTCCGGGTTTGGTGCCGGCGATGATGTTCATGGATTCATAGCCATCCTGCACCGGTTCGCCGTCGATGCCGACCAGCACATCACCGGCGCGCAGGCCGCCCTTGTGCGCCGGGCTGGCGCGAACTACTTCGGAAATCAGGCCGCCGCGCACTTCGTCCATGCCGAAGGTGGTGGCCAGATTCGGGGTGATGTCCTGCACGGTGACGCCGAGCCAGCCGCGAATCACCCGGCCGTGTTCAATCAGATCGTTCATCACCGCTTTTGCCACCGATGTCGGCGTGGCGAAGCCGATGCCCTGCCAGCTGCCGTCGCTGGAAAGAATGGCGGTGTTGATGCCGATCAGATTGCCGCGGGTGTCGATCAGGGCACCGCCGGAGTTGCCGCGGTTAATCGCGGCATCGGTCTGGATAAAGTTTTCGAACGTGGCAATGCCAAGATGGCTGCGGCCGGTGGCGCTGACAATACCCATCGATACGGTCTGGCCAACGCCAAGCGGGTTGCCGATTGCCAGCACCACATCACCGACGGCCATCGGGTTGCCGTTGCCGAGGCGAATCACCGGCAACTTGTCGAGCGGGATCTTCAGCAAGGCGAGATCGGTTTCCGGGTCGGAGCCGACCAGTTGTGCCACCGCTTCGCGGCCATCGCGCAGCGCCACCAGAATTTCATCGGCGCCCTGAACCACATGGTTACTGGTCAGCAGATAGCCCTTGTCGGAAACAATCACGCCGGAACCGAGGCTGGACAGTAGTCGCTCGCGGCGCGGCTCTTCAAGGAAACGGTTGAGCAGGTCGTCGTCACCGCCCGGGGTATCCCGGATCACCACCTGGGTGGTGTAGATATTCACCACCGCCGGCGCGGCGCGGTTGACGGCGGTGGAGTAGGTTTGCGCCGGGCGCTGCAGCGGATTGTAGCCGCTGGCGCCGGGGCCGAGCTCGTACCACCACAGGACCGCCAGGCCGACAACGATGCCGGCCAGCACGGGGCCGGCAAAGAAGCGTACCAGTTTCATCTGTGATCCTGTTTCCGGGTCTGGTGAGGTGTGTAAACTGCAGGAGTCTAGCAGATGGCCACTGGCGGGCTAAATCACCCGGCCATCTGAATTCACCGCCTGTCTGGCCTGTGCTGGAGGAATGATGATCAAACGGGACGCCATGCTGGCGGCGCTGGATGCCGAATTGCAAACCGCGCGCTTCAAGGATTATTGCCCGAACGGCCTGCAGGTCGAGGGCCGTGAGCAGATTCGCCGGATTGTCACCGGGGTGACGGCCTGTCAGGCGCTGCTGGATGCGGCGCTGGTGGAAGAGGCCGATGCGGTGCTGGTGCACCACGGCTACTTCTGGCGCGGCGAGGACGAGCGTGTTCGCGGCATCAAGCGTCAGCGCCTGCAGACCCTGCTGCGCCATGATCTGAACCTGTTTGCCTATCACCTGCCGCTGGATGTGCACCCGGTGCTGGGCAATAACGCGACCCTGGCTGCCCGGCTCGATTTCAGCGTGACCGGTGGACTGGAGCCGGACAATCCGTTGTCGGTCGGTCTGCAGGGGGAGTTGCCGGAAGCGATGACGGCGGCGGAGCTGGCCGCCCATATCGAGGACCGGCTTGGCCGTGAAGTGATGCATATCGGTGACCCCGGCGACGAGATCGAAACCGTCGGCTGGTGCACCGGCGCGGCTCAGGGTTATATCGAACGGGCTCAGGCGCTGGGGCTGGATGCCTATATCAGCGGTGAGATCTCGGAACAGACGGTGCATTTTGCCCGCGAAACCGGAATCCATTATTTTGCCTGCGGCCACCACGCTACTGAGCGTTTTGGCGTCCAGGCGCTGGGCGACTGGCTGGCCCAGCGCTACGGCATCGAACATATATTTATTGATATTGATAACCCGGTGTAACGCATCGGGCCTGCCTGTTCGGGGAATTCATGAAGGTTCTGGTAATTTACAACCCGGCCGCCGGGGGTGGTCGGGAGCGGTTGTTGCAGCAGTTTCTTGAGGCCCTTGACCAGCATGGATTACACCCCGAGGTTTATCGCACCCGCGCTCCGGGTGATGCCACCGGGTACCTGCGTGGCCGCGACGATCAGGGTGACATGGTCATTGCGGTGGGCGGCGATGGCACCACCAATGAAGTGATCAATGGCCTTAAACCGGGCGTCCAGCTTGGCATTTTTGCCACTGGCACGGCCAATGTACTGGGCCAGGAACTGGCGCTGCCGAAAGACCCGCGTAAGGCGGCGAAGGTAATTGCCGAAGGACGTGCCTTGCCGATCTGGCCGGGCCGGCTGAACGGCAAGCGCTTTGTCATGATGGCTGGTATTGGCTACGACGCCTGGGTGGTCGAGAGCGCCAATCTCGCTTTGAAAGAGAAGATTGGCAAGGGCGCCTATGTGGCGGCGATGCTGGCCAATATCGGTCGTTATGGCAGTTGTCGCTATCGGGTCCGCATTGATGGCAGCGAGCATGATTGTTATTCACTGATTGTCACCAATGGTCGCTGTTATGGCGGCAATTTTGTCCTGTCGCAGCGGGCCGATATCAGCCAGCCACGTTTTCAGGTGTTGCTGTTTCAGCGGCCGGGACGCTGGGCGCTGATTCGCACACTGCTGCATTTGCCGCTGGGCAGAATCGAACGCGCCGACGGCGTGCTGTCGCTGCCGGCGAAGCAGGTGGAAGTGCTGCTGCAACCGAACGAACCGGTGCAGGCCGACGGAGATCTGGTCGGCTACCTGCCAGCCTCGCTGAAGGTCGACGGCGAGCCGGTGCCGGTTCAGGTAGCTGAATCGGTCTGGCGCCGTTACCACTCCCGCGCGCAGGAGCGGGCAACCGGCCGCGAAAATTGAGCGCCCTTGATCGGGCTTCTGCAGAGATATATCGATATTTTGGGGGGAGCTAACCAATGGTTATAACCAAATCTACGTCGCCGGTGGTGGTAGCCCCCCTCGGGCCGCTATAATCCGCGCCTTGTTTTTAACCGCCACCGAATCGGGAGTTAGCATGTCGCAACTGGTGAAACCGCATGGCAGCGATCAGCTCAAGCCGCTGCTGCTTGAAGGCGAGGCGCT
>JBECKT010000029.1:0-78027 GCA_040235405.1 Alcanivoracaceae bacterium | reverse complement strand
GCGGAGAGGTGCTACAGGGACGTACTCGTGCGTGTCCCGGCAGGCGCAGACAGGTGTACTGGCCGACGAAGGTTACCGTCATACCTCCTTACTTGGACAAAACGATGCTCGTCATCAAATAAGGGCCAGCTATCAGTTCGCCCGCAACCGCATCCTCTTGGTCCGCGATGAACGAATCGCCACCATCGCCATGCTACGAATCATTGCCATCAGCACGCTTTCATCACGAATCGGCTCCTTGCCCTTGCCCATACGATGCAACTGCCGGGCAAACCAGATCACTTCCATCATCGCCATATCATCAATCGCCTTGATGCCGGTGCGCCGCGGCGTCACCACGCTATGCACCGACTCACCGGCCAGAATCCGTTTCGGCAAATCCGGCTCCACCGCCAGCGGCCGGGCCAGACCGACAATATCCGTGGCACCACTTGCCACCGCCGCCGCCATGCCCTCCGAGGTACGGAAGCCGCCGGTCACCATTAGCGGAATCGATATCCGGGCGCGAATCTTCTCTGCATATTCAAGAAAATACGCCTCGCGTTGCAGCGTGGATTCGCGCACATCCTTGCCGGACATGGTCGGCGCTTCATAGGTGCCGCCGGAAATTTCCAGCAGATCCAGGCCTTCATTGGCCAAGGTTTCGGCTACCGTCATGGATTCTTCTTCGGTAAAGCCGCCGCGCTGAAAATCTGCCGAGTTCAGCTTGATGCTGACCGGGTACTCCTTGCCAACCTCGGCCCGAATGGCCCGATACACTTCCAGCGCAAAACGCATCCGGTTTTCCAGCGAACCACCCCAGCGATCAGTACGCTGGTTGTGATGGCCGGACAGGAACTGGCTGACCAGATAGCCATGGGCACCATGAATCTGCACGCCGGTAAAACCGGCCTTTTTGAGGATAGCTGCCGATCGGGCAAAGCGGGCAATGATGTCGAGGATTTCGTCTTCAGTCAGCGCTCGCGGTGTTTTGAAGTGTGGGCTCAGTTCCTTGCCAAACGGGATGGCTGAAGGGCTGAGGGTGTCACCGCTGGCAAGCATCTTCGGAATCTGCTTGCCGGGATGATTAAGCTGTACCCATAGCTGATTGCCCTGACGTGTGCCGATTCTGGCCCAGCGCTTCAGATTTGCCATATCACGCTCATCCTCGACCACGACATTGTGTGGCTCGCCAATGTGACGCTGGTCAATCATGATATTGCCGGTAATGACCAGGCCAGTGCCGCCATCGGCCCAGCGGCCATAAAGGCGCACCAGCTCTTCCGTGGCGTGATTGTCGATGGTGCCGAGCGTTTCGCTCATGGCGGATTTGCCGAACCGGTTCGGCAGGGTGACGCCGCAGGGCAAGCCAATGGTCTGGCCAAGCGTGATCTGGAAGGACATGTCTGCACTCTCGCTGTCGGTTGTTGTGGGCCGCACTGTGCCGTGGCTCGGCGGCTATTCCTGTGTGAGCAGAATATCCAGCAATGCCCTGGCATCTTGCCGCAGTTTGCCGGGGTCAGCGTGTTCCATATTGATATGCCCGACCTTGCGACCCGGACGCGGCTCCTTGCCGTACCAGTGCAAGCGATGGCCGGCGGAGTGCTTCAGGGCATCAGCAAAGCTGGTGCCAATCAGATTGACCATGGCGTGCGGACCGAACACGGTTGGTGTCGGCATCGGTAAACCGGTCAGCGCTCGCAGATGCAGGGCGAACTGACAGATGTCGGTGCCGGCCTGAGTCCAGTGGCCGGAGTTGTGCACACGCGGTGCCACTTCATTGGCGAGCAACTGGTCACCGGTATCGAAACACTCCAGCGCCATGACACCGACATAGTCGAGTGAGGTCATGATTTTCTGCAGCGAGTTTTCCGCGCTGCGTTGCATCGCCTCGCAGACTTTCACTGGTGCCAGGCTCAGACGCAGGATACCGTTGCGGTGCAGGTTTTCGGTGAGCGGATAGAACACGCACTCGCCGTTTGCATTGCGGGCGCCAACGATGGACAGCTCGCGTTGAAACGGAATGCGCTGCTCGACAATGGTGTCGCCGACCCATTCATCGCCCGGGCGCGGTGTGTCGCTATCGCACAGCAGGGTGCCGCGACCGTCATAGCCACCGCGCCGGCGCTTGACCACCATCTCGCCATGAAAACGCTCGATGGCCTGATCCAGTGCGGTAGCGCTGTCGCAGCTCAGCCAAGGCGCGTTCGGCACTTCCAGTTCATCCAGCAACTGCTTTTGCGGCAGCCGGTCGGCGATCAGGCGCAAGGCACGCACGGCGGGGAAGCGTGGCGCCGCCATCAGTTTCTGCACCAGCGCATTGTCCGGCAGGTGTTCGATTTCGGCGGTGAGCATGTCTGCACGGGCCAGCAGGGTGTCGAGGTCATAATTGACCACGTCCAGACTGGTGCCGTGGCGCAGGTCGCCGGTAAAGGGGTCCAGCCGGTCAACCTGAATACCAAGCCGGGAGCCTGCCTCGGCCAGCATCAGGCTGAGCTGGCCGGCACCAATCACCAGTACGTGCATCAGAGATCTTCCAGCGAGCAGTTGGCACGGACCTCGTCGTTGCGGGCCTGTTTCCAGTTGATCAGAGATTGCTGCAGCACCGGGTCGGTGGCAGCCAGAATCTGCACTGCCAGCAGGCCGGCGTTGAAGGCGCCGGCGCTGCCGATGGCCAGTGTGCCAACGGCGACACCTTTGGGCATCTGGACGATGGAGAGCAGGCTGTCGAGGCCGGACAATGCCTTGCTCTGCACCGGCACGCCGAGCACCGGCAGCGGTGTCATCGAGGCGATCATACCGGGCAGGTGGGCGGCGCCGCCGGCGCCGGCAATGATGACCTGATAGCCGTCGCTATGGGCGCTGCGGCTGAACTCGAACAGCCGCTCAGGAGTTCTGTGGGCACTTACTACCTCTGCATGGTAGGAAATCCCGAAGGTTTTCAGGGCTTCTACTGCTTCCTTCATGGTGTCCCAGTCGGAGCGGGAGCCCATTACAACTGCCACCGGTGCGCTCATCAGAATCTCGCCAGCCATTGAAACGCGGCATTGTACAACGGAATTCCGATCAAGACGTTAAACGGGAAGGTCACGCCCAGTGAGGCAAACAGGGCCATGCCGACATTGGCCTGGGGCATGGCATGGCGTACCGCTGCCGGGGCGGCGATGTAGGAGGCGCTGGCCAACAGTGTGGCCAGCACCAGCGCGCTGCCGGCCGGCAGACCCAGTAACAGGGCAGCGCCCAGACCGGTCAGTGCCAGCAGTGGCGGTGCCAGCAGGGCAAAGCCGACCAGTCGCCAGTACCCTGACTGCCACTCACGCAGGTATTTTGCCGTGGAGATGCCGGCCTCAAGCAGGAACAGGGCGAGAAAGCCCGGGAACAGGGCAATGAACAGCGGGGCGATCTTGCCGGCGCCGGCTTCGCCATAAAACAGGCCAAGCAGCAGACCGCCAATCATCAGTACCACGCCACGGCCGGTGACGGCTTCGCGCACCACGCTGGCGGTGCTGCCAGTGGCGCCGCCCTGATACTTGTACAGCAGCACGCCGACGATGATTGCCGGTACCTCCAGCAGCACCAGATGAAGGGTGGTGTCTGGTGCCAGCATCAGGTTGTTGTGCTCGGCATAGGCCATGGCAATGGCAAAAGTCCCGGCGCTGACGGAACCATAATGCGCCGCCAGACTGGCGCTGTTGGCACCGTCGATACGGGCAAAAGAACGTAATGCGGCATAGCACAGTAGTGGTACGGTAAAGCCCAGTGCCAGCACGGTGATGATGGTCAGCAGCATGTCGGGATGCAGTTGGCCGCTCATGGCCATGCCGCCTTTCAGGCCTATGGCCATCATCAGCATGATGCCTATCAGGTCGTGGGCGCCACTGGAAAGGGCCAGGTCCGAACGGATCAATCCGGCCAGCAGGCCGAGCATAAAAAAAGCAATCAGGATATCAGGCATGACACTCACTCCCGGTTCGGGCACAGATTGTCCGCGAGCGACTGGCTATGAGCAATACTGAATATTCCATTCAGAGCCGGGAATCGTTGTTGTACCAGCCTCTGTGCAGATTGCGCTGTTACAGATTTTGCCGGACTGAACTCGGGGGGAGTACAGCAGAGAAAGTTGCTGGCTTCTGATTTCAGTTTTATGTTGAGTTTGCAAAAGCGTTAAAGCAGTAATCAGCTACAGTACTGGCCATAACGCATCAGTGCTTTGGTGGCGCCGCGGTCCACCAGGTCGACCCACACCTGCATGATTTCGCCAGTGCGCTTGTTGGTCAGGTCGCTGAATCCTCGTTCCAGTTTGCCGCTGAGGGTATCTCCCGGTTTTGGCGATTCCCCCTTGATCAACTTGATCAGAATCTGGCCCTCCGAAGAGTCCAGCAGAATATAGTCACAACCGCCAGCGACGATGACCTTGCCGTCGGCTGCATGGAGCGCCGATGACAGCGTGAGCGTGACGGTGAACAGCCAGATGGCCAGCGTGAAGCGGCTTGGCGAGCGCATTATTGTTGTTCTCCATTTCTTGCCAGTTCCTTAAGTGCGCCCATTGTGCAGAAAAAAAGCCACAGTTACATCACAGAAAAAAGAATGACTACTCTCTTTATGTAGCCGAATGCCTGCTATTCGGGCCCCGGTTCGGTCGCTTCGGCGTTGAAACCTGCTGGCTCAACCGGGCTGTCTGGCGCCACCTCCACTTCCCGAGTTGCAACCTGATCACATTCGCGAGTGCTGTCAGGGCCGATCAGCAGGGCGGTTTCCGCTTTTGAGTGTACTTGCCAGAGGTCGCCGGCATGGTATACACCTGCTGCTGCTGGCTGCTGACGCATTTCGTAACTGGTGTTGGCCAGCTCCATATGAGCACCACTACCGATGATGGTTAGCTCGAATTCAGTGCCGTCATCACAGCGGTAGATGATTGCCTGACCTTTTTGAGCGTTGCTGTCCGGAATTTTTTCCGGTTCTGCCATTTCTGCCGGCTGCCCGGTCTGTGATGCAGGGGGTGCTGTCACCGGTTGTTCGGGTTGCTGGGGCGGTTGCGGATCGCTACAGGCACTGAGCAGCAGCGCGGCAATCACAGGGCTGAAAACAGAACGGGTCATGACAGGCTCCGGCATGGGATCAACCCGATTATGCATAAACGTGGCAGACATAGAACAGCAGCGCAGCCATCGGCTGGCCCCGCCGTTGCGCTGTTACTTCAGTTCCCGGGATGACAGGCCGAGCAGGCGCCTGGCGATAATCAGCTGCTGGATTTGCTGGGTGCCCTCGAAAATATCGAGAATCTTCGAGTCGCGGGCCCACTTCTCCAGCAGTTCATCCTCGCCATAACCGATGCTGCCGGCCAACTCTACACAGCGCAGGGTGATGTAGTTACCGACCCGACCAGCCTTGGCCTTCGAGATCGACGCTTCGAGTGAATTGGATTTTTTGTTGTCCGCCATCCAGGCTGCTTTCATGGCCAGCCAGTAAGCGGCTTCCCAGTCCGCTTCCATCTTGTAGATTTCTGCCTCAATAGCGCTAACGTTGTCGACCGGTTTGCTGTAGTCGAGCGTGGTGTGCTGTTTCAGCAGTTCACGGATACGATCCAGCGATGCCTTGGCGCAACCCAGTGCGAAACAGGCCACCAGCGGCCTGGTGTTGTCGAAGGTTTCCATGACCCCGGCGAAACCCTTGGCAACATCAACTTCCGGGTTGCCCAGCAGGTTTTCCGCCGGTACGCGACAATCGGTAAAGTTTATTGCTGCGGTATCAGAGGCGCGGATGCCGAGCTTGTGCTCAAGCCGTGCCAGTTCCATGCCCGGCGTTCCCCACTCGACCACAAACGACTTGATTGCCGCACGACCCAGAGACGGATCCAGTGTCGCCCAGACCACCACTGCGTCAGCGCGCTGGCCGGAAGTCACATAAATTTTCTCACCGTTCAGAACATAGTGATCGCCGTCCCTGATGGCCGTGGTGCGAATCGCGGCGGAATCGGAACCGCAACCCGGTTCGGTAATCGCCATGGCGGCCCATTTGCCCTTGAAGCGCTCCAGTTGCTCATCGTTGGCGACTGCAGCAATCGCTGCGTTACCAAGGCCCTGGCGCGGCATCGCCAGCAAAAAGCCGACATCGCCGTAGCACAGCTCCAGCGCGCCAAGGCAGGTGCTCATGTTGGCACCGTTTTTCACCGACCCGTCCTCAGTAATGCGGCCCTTGCCGGTCTGGCTGGCACCGGCACTGGATTCCGGGTCACCTTCGTTGAAGCCGTCCAGTACCGAGGCGAGCATGTCGAGCTCTTTCGGATATTCGTGTTCGGCACGGTCATACTTGCGCGAGATCGGCCGGAACACGCTCAGTGCAACCTGATGGGCATTGTTGATGATCGGGCGAAATTTTTTCGGGATTTCGATATTCATGCTGTCAGTCTCCCGTAATCAGAGGTGCAGGCCGCCGAAGGCGACACCAACAACGCGCAGATCGCGATACCAGCGTTCCACCGGATATTCGTGGGTAAAACCGTGCCCACCGAGTAACTGGACGCCGTCGGTGCCGATTTTCATTGCCTTGTCTTTCACCAGGGTGCGAGCCAGACAGGTTTCGCGCTGGAACGATTTGCCCTGTTCGGCACGGCAGACGGCGCGATAGGTCAGCATGCGCATGGCGTCAATCTCGATGGCCATGTCGGCAATGATGAAGGCGACTGCCTGACGGTAGCTGATCGGTTCACCAAACGCCTTGCGCTCGTTGCAGTAGGGGATCACGTAATCCATCACTGCCTGACAGGTGCCGATCGCCAACGCGCACCAGGCCAGTGTGCCCAGATCCACAAAGGCGCGGTAATCGAAGTCGCCGTTACCCAGTTTGTTGGCTGCCGGTACGCGGACGTGGTCGAGAATCAGCGGCCGGCAGGCGGCGGCGCGAATGCCCATGCTCGGGTCATCGCTGCAGCTCAGGCCCGGACTGCCACCTTCAACGATAAATACCGCCGGACCGTCATCGGTTTGCGCGGCCACCAGAAACAGCTCGGCTTCTGCGGCCAGCGGTACCAATGATTTTGTTCCGTTCAGCAGCCACTGATCGCCATCTCTGCGGGCGCTTGTGGCGAGCTGCATCGGATCAAACAGCAGACTGGGCTCGGCGATGGCAATGGCCGCCTTCGGCGGCTTGTCTGCAGTAAAAGCGGGCAGATAGCGCGCCTGCTGATCGGCGGTGCCCCAGGCGGTGATGGCATTGGCCACGCCGGTCGGCGCAAGGATAGCCACGGCCTGACCCATGTCGCCGTGGGCGAGATCCTCGGCCACCAGCATCCCGGTTACTGTCGAGCGCTCACCGGCGGCACCGCCAAGCGCTTCCGGAACGGCGAAGAAGTTAAGGCCGAGCTCCAGAGCTGCCGCCAGCGTCGCGTCGCTGGTCTGCCTTGCCCGGTCTGCTTGCTCGCCGGCCGGGCGCAGCATGTCGCGGGCAAAGGCTTGCACCGAAGCGCGGATCATGTGCTGCTCTTCGGTGATATTCAGGTCAAACAAATCGGTGGTATGGCCCGGTGCGGTCAGCCGTTCCGGCTTGTCGAGTTTGTTCGAGGCCTTGAAGGTACGGGCGGTGGTGGTGATAACCCGGAAACCGGTTTTGGTCAGGGCGTAGGCCATCCGTTCGATAAATCTGCGCAGCCCCATCTTGTCCAGCACTTCCAGGCTGGCCAGTTTGTTCAGGGAGCTGAGCGCGTAGCCGACGGCGCCTTTGGCCATGGGGATAATCCTCAAGGTAGATGAAACGCCCCGGATTATGCTCGGCCTGACGGATAACCCCTTGACTGCACCGCCTGTAGCGACAGTCACCAGAGCAATCCGGGTGACGGGCAAAGATGAAAATCGCTCCGGTTATCCGGAACTTTGCAGTCCGCGCCAGGTGGTTTCGCTGATTATGCGCAGCATGCCGAGTAGTGGTATCACCAGCACCATGCCGGTAATACCGCCGACGTGGCCGGCAATGACCACCGCCAGCATTGCCACCGCCGGATGCAGGTTGACGCTGCCAGCGAGCAGAAAGGGGATCACCACCGCATTGTCAAAGCCAAAGCCGACCGCCAGCACCAGCACAATTTCCATTAGTGTGCCGGGGTCCAGGCCTGGACCGGCGACCATCATCAGGACGGGCGCCAGCATTGCCAGCAATGGCCCGAGGTAGGGCACCAGTCCGGCAACACCGGTCAGCACACCCAGTAATACAGGAGAGGGCAGGCCGATAATCTGGAAGCCGATGGCTGTGATGGCGGACAGAATCAGCGCCTGCAGCACCAGTCCGCGCAGGTACGCCTGCAGCCGGGCACAGACCCGGTGATACATCAGCCAGCCGAGCTCGAACTGGCTGTTCGGTAGCAGGCTCAGGGCGCGATCACGCCAACTGCGGTAATCACGCAGAAGAAACCAGGCCAGTGGCGGTACCAGAGCCAGGTTCAGCAGCAGGTTGGCAAGCCAGGAGGTTGAGGCGAGCAGGCGCTCGGCCCGGGCGGCGCCACGTAAATCCAGTTCCAGCGCAGCAACCTGCTCGGCCAGACTGAGCCGGACATCCATCACGATAGCCAGATGGTTATCAATCTCAGCCAGCGTCTTGCTGATGCCAAGCTGCAGCTTTTCCAGATCCTGTCCCAGTTGTGGCAGATAGTCGCGGGCGCTGTCGATCAAATGCATCGCGCCATATACCAGACCGACAAGCGGTGGCAGCAGGGCAATGGCGATGGCCAGATCCTTGCGTGCGCCGGCCGCCTGCAAAGTGCTGACCAGTGGTTCCAGCAGCAGGTAGAACAGGACACAGAGCAGGGCTGCGATCCAGATCGGTTGCAACAGGTAGCCAATCGCCAAAGCGATGATTGCGCCGGTCAACATGCGCACAGGCCACAGCTTCATTCGTCGATGGCCTCACTCCGGTTACCGCGATGCAGGCGTGCCACCAGTAACCGGGCCAGATTGGTCATGATCTCGAGGCCGGCGCCGGGGCGATGACGAACAAACTCCTCCAGCTGGAAGCGCACCAGGAATGACACAGTGGCTTCTTCCTCGGCGATAGCGCTGGCCGAGCGCGGCGCATCCTGCAGCAGTGCAGCTTCGCCGAAGAAATCGCCGGGGCCGAGTTCGGCAATGCGGTGATCGCCACTTTCAATGGCGATTTTCCCGGAAATGATCACTGCAGCGGAAACCCCGGCTTCACCTTCGCGGAACAGGTATTCGCCCGGCTGGTAGTGGCGCAGATGAGTGCGCTCGACCAGCTTGTGACAGACCGGCGCCGGAATATCCATAAGCAGCGGAGTATTGCGCCAGGCCTCGCGGGTGGCTGATTCGGGATCCTTGCGCCGGAACGGATTCAGCCAGAGGTGCCGCTGCGGAGATAACACGGGTGCTCCTCAGTGATCGCTGTCTGGTTCGAGGCGGCTGTGTGTGCCATCGCAGACCGGCCGCATGGCGGACTGCTTGCAGCCGCAGAAGAACACGATCTTGTCCTTTGGCGCGGTATAGGCAATGGGTGTATGGCCGGTGTCTTTATGGCTGCCGTCGCAGAATGGCTGATTGGCACTGAGTCCGCAGCTGCACCAGTAATAGGTCTTGTCCTTTTCCACCGGTAACGGGAAAGGGGTGCGGCTGGCGATTTTCGGTTTGTCCATTTCCGTTCTCCTTGGCCGGGATGTCCCGAAACTGTCATGCAAGCTTCACTGTAGCGCAACCATGTCTGTACAGACTGCCGCCAATGGGGACATGGAGAGCTACATGCTTGCTCAGGCAGCCGGAAAAATCAAAGCAATAAACAACGCTCTGGCCCGTCCGTTCGTGGCCACTGCGGAAAAGTTCAGGCTTCAGGGAAAAGACGCATCGACCGCAGGGAATGCGGCCCGATTCGTTGCCGAGTTTACCCGCTCGCGCCGCGATATCATCCGTGCCCAGCGGCTGCGTTACCGGATATTTTCGGAAGAGTACGGTGCCAGCTTCCGGGCACCTTTTGGTCTCGACCGTGACCGTTTCGACAAATACTGCCTGCATCTGGTGGTGCGCGACACCCGCACTGGTGAGCTGGTGGGTTATACCCGGGTGCTGACTGCCGAAGCCGCGCGCCGTGCTGGCGGCTATTACTCCGCCGGCGAGTTTGATCTGGCCATGCTGAGTCGGCTGTCAGGCAGGGTGGCGGAAATCGGTCGCACCTGTATTCATCCCGAGCATCGCAGCGGAGCCGTTATTACCGTGCTGTGGTCGCGTCTGGCTCAGTTTATGGTTGAGGACCGGGTTGATCATCTGATCGGCTGTGCCAGCGTTGCTCTGGGCGAGGGCTATGATGTTGGTGCCATCGTCAGTCGCATCCGCGAACGTCATCTGAGCGAGCCGCCGCTGCGGGTCGCTCCGCGCATGCCGCTGCAGCAGCTCAGCACTGCTGATGGTGGCGGTGATCGCATGCCGGCGTTGCTCAAGGCTTATCTGCGCATGGGCTCACGGGTGTGTGGTGAGCCGTGCTGGGACCCGGAATTCAACTGTATCGATTTCTTCATCCTGCTGTCGCTGGATGATCTTCCGGCCCGTTATGTGCAGCACTTCCTGCAGCCGGTACCGGCCAGCCTGCAGGTTGTCTGATGGCGGCGATTACAGCCCGGTCACCGGTTTCTGTGCAGGTTGAGCTGCGTCGCTTCTGGCGGCTGTTGCGGGTGTTGATACATATTCTGTACGGCCTGCTGCTGGCGTTAGTGATTGGCGCGTTCTGGCGGCCGTACCGACCGCTGGTGCAGAGGGCTACCCGGCATTGGCTGCGCTGGCTGCTGGATATTCTGGCGGTGGACATTGATGTACAGGGCCAGCCATTGCCGGGAACAGTGTTTCTGGTCAGCAATCACGTTTCCTGGCTGGATATCCCGTTGATTGGCGTGCAACGGCCAGTGCATTTTCTGTCCAAAGCAGAGGTGCGTGACTGGCCGCTGATCGGTTTGCTGGCGCAGGCCGTAGGGACTCTGTTTATTCGCCGTGGCGGCGGTGAGTCACAGCGCAAGAGCGAAGAAATTGCTGATCATCTGCGCATTGGCAGGACAATTCTTGTTTTTCCTGAAGGCACCACCACGGACGGTCGTACGGTGCGGCGTTTCTTTCCGCAGCTGTTTGCCGCGCCTGTGCTGGCTGGCATACCGGTACAGCCGCTGGCCCTGCGTTATCTGGATGAGCAGGGGCAGGTCGACGGTGAGCTGGCTTTTATTGACGACGACGAGTTTCACCTGCACCTTTGGCAGCTGTTACGTCGTGACCGGATTCAGGTAAGGCTGTGCTGGGGAGCGCCACTGCCGGTTGCGGCCGACCGCGAGCAGCTTGCCCGGCTTGCCCAGTCTTCGGTGTCCGCGATGTTGTCACCGCCATTACAAGGCATATCCGCATAGTCTTTCGGCCCCGGACTCCGGTAGCATCGGCAGCAATGCCAGCGGAGCGCCTTGATGAGCCAGATCACTACCCCCTGTAGCATGAACAATACGCTGGCGTGAAATACTCACTGTTAATGGCGTTGTTGTTGCTGAGCGGTTGTCAGGCTGGCTATTACGGCCATATCGCCAGCGGTCATTTATCGCTGATGGCCGACCGACAACCGGTGGAGCAGGTGCTGGAAACCGGCGTGCTGAGTCAGCATCAGCGTCAGCAGTTGTTGCTCAGTCAGCAGCTGCTGACATTTGCCGGTAAGCGTCTTGATCTGCCAGTGAAAAAAGTCTACCGGGATTATGTCTCCCTGCCTGAGGACTGGGTGGTCTGGAACCTGTTTGCCGCGCCGGAATTTTCCTTTGAGCCGCACCGCTGGTGCTATCCGCTGATAGGCTGCGCCGGTTATCGCGGCTATTTTTCTGTTGCCCGCGCCGAGCGCGAACGGCAGCGTCTTGAGGATAAGGGCCTGCAGGTTTACGGTGCCGGTGCCATTGCCTATTCCACCCTCGGCTGGTTCCGTGATCCGCTGACCAGTGCCATGTTGCAGGGTGACGAGCTGTGGCTGGCCGAGTTGCTGTTCCATGAGCTGGTGCACCGGCGCTTCTATCTGAAGGGCGATACCCGCTTTAATGAGAGTCTGGCAACGGCAGTCGCCCGTGAGGGGCTGCGGCGCTGGCTGGCGGCTGAAGGTGATCCGGCGCAAATAACCGTGCTGACAGAGCGTGATCAGGCCCGACAAGCCTTTCTGGCACTGGTGGCGGATGCCAGGAAGGAACTTGACCAGCTCTATCGGGCTGGGCTGACTGCCGCGCAGATGCGTCAGGCGCGTGAACAGGTTATCGCCGGGCTGCGTCGCCGTTATGCGGAGGCCCGTCAGGCACTGCCGGCGCTGGCCGGCTACGCTGACTGGTTCGCCGGGCCATTGAACAATGCCCAGCTGAATATGGTCAGTGACTACCATGATCAGGTACCGCTTTTTGACGCCACGCTATTGGCCTGTGGTGGAGACTGGCAGTGTTTCTGGCGCGAGGTGGAGCGGTTGGCGAAGTTGCCAGCGACCGAACGCGCCCTGTTGAACAGGAATCTGCATGATTGAGTTGGGACGTTTTCGTCAGCTGCCATTGGCGCGGCTGTTTGCCGAAGTGCTGCGTGAGCGCGGTATAGACAGTCAACTGCGTGAGCAGGGCGATGAGGTGGTGCTGATGCTGTCCGAGCCTGAACGTTTTCAGGAGGCCCGTGACCTGCTTGAGGCGTTCAGCCGTAACCCGCTGGCGCCCGAATTCCAGAGCGCTGCCTGGCGTGCCGGTGCCGGGGTGGTAATCCGTCGCAGCGCCGGCTCCGGCGGACTGCTGGCCACCTGGTGGCAGGGGCTTGGGCCGGTGGTGCGGGTGGTCTTCGTCGCCTGTGTGCTGGTGTTCCTGTCGCCGATCCTGATGCAGGAGAGTGTTTACCGGGCGCTGCTGTTTGCCCCTGGTCTGGAGGCGCTGGCCAGCCAGCCGTGGCGTCTGATCACGCCAATGCTGCTGCACTTCGGTGCCCTGCACATTATTTTCAATCTGCTCTGGTGGCAGACACTGGGTGGCATTATCGAGCGTTTCCAGTCGTCCTTTCAGTTGCTCTGGCTGACGTTGGCCACCGCAGCAATTTCCAATCTGGCCCAGTTTCTCGCCAGCGGGCCGAATTTTGGCGGCCTGTCCGGCGTGGTCTACGGCCTGCTGGGCTATCTCTGGTTGTATGGCAAGACTAACCCGGCCGCGGGCTATGGTATCCCCCGGCCGGTGGTGGTGCTGATGCTGGCATGGCTGGTGATCTGCTGGGTGGGCCTGACCGATCTGGTGGCCAATGAGGCGCATTTTGCCGGACTGGTCAGTGGCGCTGTCTTTGGTGCGGCGGTCGGGTTGTGGCGCCGCAGTCAGGGGCGTTGAGGTTTGAGTTGCTTCGGGGTGCCTGTTATAAAGTCCCGTCTCCGCCAGCCGGGGCGTTTTGCCTGTCAATTACAACAAAAGGTTGTCTGCGTGCCTGTCTGCTCACGAGTGTTGATCCTTGTTGCCTGTCTGTTGGCCTTGCACGGCTGTGCCGTGACCCGGGTCGGTGACAACCTGCCCTACGGGGTGCTTAATCATGATGATCTGGTGCTGGTGGGTGCCGGCCTGCCGACTTACCTGCTGACCATTGACGGCCTGATCGAGAACTGGCCGGAGAGTGAATCCCTGCTCAGCAGCGGTGCCAGCCTGTACTCTGCCTATGCCGGCCTGTTTGTGACCGAGCCGGAGCGGGCTCGCAAGCTGTCGGCCCGGGCTCTCGACTATGCTTTCCGAGCTGCCTGTGCCGAGAGTCGCAAACTCTGTGAGCTGCGTAGCCTGTCGATGGAACAGTTCGAGGCGCGTCTGAAACAGCAGGGCAAACGGCGCGTGCCGGTGCTGTACACGCTCGGTACCACCTGGGCCGGCTACATCCAGTTGAACAGCAGTGACTGGGGCGCGGTCGGAGAACTGGGCCGGGTCGACGCCATCATGCAGCGTGTGGTTGCACTGCAGCCCGGCTATGAACGTGGTCAGGCGCATATGTATCTGGGCGTGCTGAACAGCATTCTGCCGGAAGCACTGGGCGGCAAACCGGAGCGGGCCAAGTATCACTATGAACAGGCAATTGCCTTGTCCGAAGGCCGGAACCTGATGGCCAAGACCCTGTATGCCGAGCGCTATGCCCGGTTGATGTTTGATCAGGAGCTGCACGATCGCCTGCTTCTGGAAGTGCTTGAGGCAGACCCGAGCGAACATGGCCTGACTCTGCAGAATACAGTTGCCCAGCGCGATGCCCGTCGTTTGCTGGATAACTCGGCGGCCTATTTTGAATAACCCGAATCAGAAAGGAACAAATGCTATGTGGCGTGCAGCGTGTCTGATGGTGTTGGCTCTGCCGGTAATGGCGTCTGCCATGACCTTGCGTATTTCCACGTTGTATCCCGAGGGGACCTCGGTGGTGACGGCCCTGAAAGCGGCCAGCGATGATATCGAAAAGCAAACCGGCGGCCGGGTATCGCTGCGCATTTTTCCGGGCGGGGTGATGGGTGATGATCGTGCCGTGCAACGCAAAATCAGCATTGGCCAGCTACATGGTGCGCTGGCGCAGGGCGGCGCCTTCAGCCGCTTCTACCGTGATAGCCAGATTCTCAATCTGCCGATTGCGTTCCGCTCCTACGAGGAAGTGGACCATGTGCGTAAAACGCTGGATCCGCTGATTCGTGAGGGCTTCCGGGATAACGGCTGGGTGGTGTTCGGCCCGGTAGACGGCGGGTTCGCCTACGTCATGAGCCAGAAAAAAGTGGATTCGGTGGCCGCGCTGCGGGAACAGAAACTGTGGTTGCCGGCGAATGATTCCGGCTCGGAGAAGGCGGCACGGGTGTTTGGCGTTTCGCCGATCATGCTCAGCGTCGGCACTGTGCTGACCTCGTTGCAGACCGGCGCCATCGATGCTTTCGCTGCGCCACCGGTGGCGGCGCTGACCCTGCAGTGGCATTCGCGGGTCAAACACATGACCGATGTGCCGCTGCTGTACACCTACGGCATGCTCGGCATCAGTGACAAATACTTCAGCAAGTTGAGCCCGGCAGACCAGAAGGTGGTACAGCAGGTTCTGACCGAAGCATTTGCCAGGATGGACAGCGACAGCCGGGCCGAGAATCTGCAAGCGTTCGACGCCATCCAGCAGCAGTTGCATCTGGTGGCGCCGTCGGACGAGCAGCTGGCGGAGTGGCGCAGCTATGCCGACAAGGCGACCACCCAGCTGGTGGCAGAGGGAGAAATCAGTCAGGTCATGCTCGACCGTCTGCAGTCTCTGCTTGGCGAGTTGCGTAACGGAAGCGGCGGCTGATGCGCCGCCTCGCGCGCTGGTTGAATCATTTTGAGGACGGTCTGATCGTCCTCATTTTGTTGATGATGATCGGTCTGGCGGTCTATCAGATTGTGCTGCGTAATGTATTCAGCAGCAGTCTGGTCTGGGTTGAGCCGCTGTTGCAGAACGCGGTGCTGTGGATCGGTTTGCTCGGTGCCATGATTGCCTCGCGCCGGGATGAGCATATCCGCATTGATCTGATCAACACCTGGTTGAAACCGGAAGCCCGTCGTTGGCTGGCGATGGTGGTGGACCTGTTTACCTGCGCGGTTTGTGCGGTAGTGGCCTGGCACAGCATGCTGTTTCTGTTCGAGGAGATGAGGCAGGGGGGCAATGCCTTTCCCGGTGTGCCTTCATGGATGCTGCAGGCCATGATTCCGGTCGGTTTCTCAGTGATCTCCGTCCGCTATCTGATTATGTTTTTCCTTGATCTGCTTCATCTGCGTCCACCGATGCAGGAACCGCACGCATGATCTGGATTGCGGTGCTTGCCCTGTTGTTGCTGGCGCTGTGCGGCGCGCCCCTGTTTGCGATTATTCTCGGTGCGGCGGCGATCGGTTTTCTGACCATGGACACGCCGCTGGCGGTGCTGCATATCACCATCTATCAGCTCACCGATTCGGTGGTGCTGATGGCATTGCCACTGTTCACCTTTGCCGGCTTCCTGCTCAGTGAGGCGAAAACCGCTGATCGGATGATGCGTTTGAGTCAGGCCGCATTTGGTTGGCTGCCCGGTGGCATGGCGCTGGTGGCACTGGTGGCCTGTGCATTCTTTACTGCACTGACCGGCGGCAGCGGCGTCACTATTGTTGCACTCGGTGCATTGCTGCTACCGGCGCTGGCCAAGGCCGGCTATCAGGAAAAATTCAACCTTGGCCTGATGACCTCTTCCGGCAGCCTTGGTCTGCTGCTGGTGCCATCGGTGCCGTTGCTGGTGTATGGCATTATTGCCCAGCAGATGTCGCAGCAGCTGGATATGCCGACGGTGGAAATTACCGATCTGTATCTGGCCGGGCTGGTGCCGGCACTGTTGATGATTGTTGCGCTGTATCTCTGGTGTCTGTGGGCAATGCGCAAGCAGCCGGTGCCGAAACAGGCGTTTTCCTTCGCCGAACTTCGTGGCGCGCTATGGGATGCACGTTGGGAGTTGCCACTGCCAGTCGTGGTATTGGGCGGGATATTCTCCGGCGTATTGGTGATCAGTGAAGCGGCGGCGGTCACGGCGCTATATGTGCTGGTGGCAGAAGTGTTGCTGTATCGTGATATTCCATTGCGCAAATTGCCGCGGATCATGCGCGAGTCGATGGTGATGGTGGGCGGCATATTACTGATTCTGGCGGTGGCGCTGGCATTCTCCGACTATCTGGTTTTCGCTGGCGTGCCGGAGACCCTGTTTGCCTTTATCCAGACCCATGTCGAGAGCAAGCTGGCGTTTCTGTTGCTGCTTAATCTGGTGTTGCTGGCGCTTGGTGCGCTGCTGGATATTTTTGCCGCGCTGGTGATTATGGTGCCGCTGATTCTGCCGGTGGCACTGGGCTACGGGATTGACCCGGTTCATCTTGGCATTATTTTTGTCGCCAACATGCAGATTGGCTATATCACGCCGCCGGTGGGCATGAATCTTTTTATCGCCAGTTATCGGTTCCACAAGCCGATTACCGAGCTGTTTCGCGCCACCATTCCATTCATGCTGGTGCTGCTGGTGGTGCTGGCGCTGATTACCTATATACCGGAACTGAGTCTGTTTCTGGTGCGTTAGCCGGGAGCCGGTTGGCCGCGATGTTCCGAATGGATCGCGGGCGATCGACCGCTCCAACGGCTTATTCAGCGCTTGCCTGGCTGGGCACCAGTATCTTTTCCATGTGCAGACGGTTAATGGCAACGCCATTGCGTTGAACCGTTTCCTCGGCGACCACCCGAAAGCCCATGCTCTCGAAAAAACGTCGTGCTGCCAGACTGCTGGCGGTGCTCAGGGTCTGGCTGCCGGCAATACGGGCTTCATCTTCCAGGTGCTGGCACAGCAAAGTGGCGATCCCCAGTCCGCTGCCGGGCGGTGACAGGTACATCATTTCGATATGGTCTGCCGGGTACAGCTGGGCAAAACCGACCGCTTCGCCATGCAGCAGTGCTACCAGCGTCAGGCCACGCTGCAGGCGGGTTACGAAATCCGCGTCGTCGGCGCTGGCGCTCCAGGCGGCAATGGCATCGGCGTCATAGTGTTTCGAGGCGATCTGCTGAATCGATTGTCGAAACAGCTCGCGCAGTGCCTGGCCATCCTCCCCGGTCATTGGCCGGATATCAAATGGCATCACAAAGGTGTCCGGTGATGCCGGGCTGCTGCCCTGAGCTGACGTGGCAGGAGCGACCGTTACGGGCGTAGTTTCTACGGCCGGCTTGCCAAACAGGCGACGCATCCGTTTCAGCATGGGAGAGTCTCAGTCATCGCTTTCAGACGCTTTCTGCAAAGCACGGATTTCCGCCTCAAGTTGTTCTATATAAGCCTGTTGTTTCTGCAGCAGGGTGGCTGCTGTTTCTGCCTGTTCCGCCAACGCCTCGGCGCGTGAGCGCAGCTCCTGCTGTTCGCGACTGACCGCATCGCGCAGCTCATCGCGAAGCAGTTCCCGGTCGCTCGCGCCGGCCATAATTGCCGGCAATACCAGCGCGGTCAGATACCAGTGTCGAATCGGCATAGGTCTGTTTATCCGGTCAGCTGTCCGTGACGGCAATGCCGGCGCGGATGCGGGCTTGCATCATAGCAAACAACCGGGCCTGGCGCCTTTGGTCCAGTCATGGCGGGCGGTGGTTGCACCACCGCCACAAGGGGCGAAGAATGGAGACGCAAATTCCGCTGCGCTATTGATGGCGCTGGAGTGGTCAATGAAGAGGATTCCGCGAATCAGCGCCCTGATGACCGCGTTCCCCTGGCACCTTGCCGGTGATGCCTCGGCCCGGGAAGCCCGGCTTTTCATGCAGGAGCACGATATTCATCATCTGCCAGTGACGGACGAGCAGCATCGACTGCTCGGCCTGGTGACGCTGGATGCATTGCCACCGGGCAGTGACAAGCCTCTGGCCCAGTGCGCGTTACCGGCGGAGGTGGTAGAAGCGACCGCGCGGGCGGACCGGGTTCTGGCGGATATGGCAGAACGTCATCTGCCTCTGGTCGTGCTGATTCACCGGGAACGGTTGGCCGGTATCTTTACCTGGACTGATGCCTGCCGGCAGTTTGCGTTCTGGCTGCGGGAGCCTTTCCAGCCCAGCGATGGTGATGATGTGGCGTGACTGAATGGTTCTCATAATTTGGCTGATATGAATCAATAGATCTGCGTATACGGCGCCTCGGACAGGGCTTATCTGGTAGGATGCGCGCCGATTCCTTCCCTTCACTGCGGATGAGCCCGACATGCGCATGCCGATACGTTTCCTGACCCTGCTGCTTCCCGGTTTACTGCTTTCCATGCCCGCGCTGGCGGCAACCGGGCCGATCGATATGACTTTTTCTCCGGCCGGTCTGATTGCGCTGGCGATTTTCGTGCTGGCATACATTGTCGTGATGGGTGAGGAGAAGCTGCACCTGCGCAAGTCCAAGCCGGTGCTGGTTGCTGCCGGTATCATCTGGGTCATTATCGGCGCGGTTTATGTCGGCCATGATATGCCCGGCGTCAGCGAGGCGGCGTTCCGAGATACCCTGCTCGAATTCGCCGAGCTGATGCTGTTCCTGCTGGTGGCGATGACCTATATCAACGCGCTGGAGGAGCGCCGGGTGTTTGACGCGCTGCGCGCCTGGATGCTGCAGCGCGGTTTTCGCTACCGGACCCTGTTCTGGCTGACCGGTATTCTGGCGTTTGTGATTTCACCGATCGCCGATAACCTGACCACCGCGTTGCTGATGTGCGCGGTGGTCACCAAGGTCGCCGAAGGCGACAGCCGGTTTATCAATCTCTGCTGTATCAACATCGTTGTCGCGGCGAATGCCGGTGGTGCTTTCAGTCCGTTCGGCGACATCACCACGTTGATGGTGTGGCAGGCTGGCATGATCAATTTCTACGAGTTCTTTGCCCTGCTGGTGCCTTCGATTGTCAACTTCATCGTGCCGGCTGTGATCATGAGCCTGTTTGTCGAGGACCGTGCTCCCAGCGTGGTTTATGAAAAGGTCGAGATGAAGCGTGGTGCGCGGCGCATTCTGGTGCTGTTTCTGCTGACTATCGCTTCTGCGGTGGCCTGCCACAGCCTGCTGCACCTGCCGCCGGTACTGGGCATGATGACCGGCCTGGGTTATCTGCAATTCTTTGGCTACTTCCTGCGCCAGACGCTGCCGCGTTCGCTGGAACGCAAGCGGGCACTGGCCGAGCAACGCGGTGATGCAGAAGCGCTGCGTCGCCTCGGTGGTGTCGTACCATTTGACGTCTTTAACCGCGTTGCCCGCGCCGAGTGGGATACCCTGCTGTTTTTCTATGGTGTGGTGATGTGTGTCGGCGGCCTCGGTTACATGGGTTATCTGGAGCTGATGTCGCACACACTCTATACCCAGTGGGATGCGACCTCGGCCAACATTTTCCTCGGCATTGTTTCGGCGGTCATCGACAACATTCCGGTGATGTTTGCGGTACTGACCATGCAGCCGGAAATGTCTCACGGGCACTGGTTGCTGATCACGCTGACCGCCGGTGTCGGCGGCAGTCTGTTGTCTATCGGTTCTGCTGCCGGGGTGGCGCTGATGGGTGCGGCTCGTGGCCACTACACCTTCCTTGGTCACCTGCGCTGGACACCGGTGATCCTGCTCGGCTTCATTGCCAGTGTGCTGGTGCACCTGTGGTTGAATGCTGATGCCTTCGAGGTGTTTGGCAAGGTTCAGTAATCAGTTCAAATCCGTTACCCGCTGTGACCATAGCGGGTAACGGATTCCCGCCAGCCTGTTCAGAATAAAAGCCTGACAGAGCAGTACCACCACTCCGGTCATCAGTACCGGTATCTGATTGAGTTGCGGCATGAGTCCGAGCGAAACGATCAGCGATGTTGCCGCCGCAGGCGGGTGAACGACCTTGAGTAAAACCATCGCGCTCGTCGCAAGGCCCATCGATAAAGCGGCGGAAAAAGCATGTGGCCAATCCATTCCGCTACTCAGCGCGCTGGGTGCATCGGTCAGACCGAACAGGGCAAGACTGCTCCATCCGCATAGCGCGCCGGTCAGGTGACCACTGAACACGTTACGCGGTGCGGCCGCCTCCGACATCGGGATGTAAAAAAGAATAAACGCGGTGGCGCCCAGCGATGGGAAGATGAAGGCTTCCCGGGTGATCAGGGCGATAATGGCGATCAGGCCAATGCTCAGGCCGCCATTAAAAAAGTTGAATAGCGCCAGTGCCTGTTGTGCAGAGAGTCGGTTGGCCAGCCTGGGAAGATGGAACTTCCGGAACAGTCCAAGAATTAGCTGGCGGCGCAGGCGGTCGGTACGTTGGCTCATGGTCAATCAGGGTTGGCACAGGGACAGGCATTATCGCTGCCGCCCCCGCTGCCGGCAAACGGACCCCGCGCGTCATACCCGGTCACGCTGGCAGGCTCGGTACCTTGGAGCGGTCCCGCTGTTGCTGGTGCCACAGGCTGGCGTAGACACCGTTGTGTGCCAGCAGCAGATCATGATGGCCACGCTCGACAATCTTGCCCTGATCCAGTACCAGAATTTCGTCAGCGTCGCGGATGGTGGATAGCCGATGGGCAATTACCAGGGTGGTGCGCCGCGCCGCTACTTCGTTCAGCGCGCTGATGATGGCCTGTTCCGCATGCGAGTCGAGTGATGAGGTGGCTTCATCCAGCAACAGGATCGGCGGATTTTTCAGTAGCACTCTGGCGATGGCGATGCGCTGCTTTTCACCACCCGATACTTTCAGGCCGCGCTCGCCAACCTTGCTGTCGTAACCTTCCGGCAGCGCCGCAATAAATTCATCCAGATGGGCCAGCTGCGCCGCCCGGCGCACTTCCCCGGCACTGGCATCAGGGCGGCCGTAGGCAATGTTGTTCCAGATAGTGTCGTTGAACAGCACGGTGTCCTGTGGCACCACGCCGATGGCGGCGCGCAGGCTGCTCTGGGTCAGGTCGCGAATATCGACGCCGTTGACCAGTACCGCGCCATCACTGACGTCAAAAAAGCGGAACAGCAACCGGCCAATGGTGGACTTGCCGGCGCCGCTGCGACCGACCACGGCCACCTTGTGACCGGCTGGCACTTCGAAACTGATGCCATCAAGAATGCGGCGTTCCGGTTGATAGCCGAAACGGACATTGTCAAAGCGGATGCTGGCCGGGCCGGCCGGCAGCTCCCCGGCATCATCCTTGTCGACCACCTGCGCCTGCTGGCCGAGCAGGGTAAACATGCGCTCGATATTGACCAGTGACTGGCGGATTTCGCGGTAGATAAAGCCGAGCGCATTGAGCGGAATGAAAACCTGGATCAGGTAGGCATTGATCATGGTCAGATCGCCCAGTGTCATGGCGCCGCGCTGCACGTCCGAGACCGCCATCCACATCATCATGGTCATGGTGATGGCGATGATCAGCGCCTGGCCGGAATTCAGTGCCGCCAGTGACAGCCGGTTCTTCATCCGCGCCGCTTCCCACTGGCCAAGATCCTTGTCGTAGCGTTTCGATTCGAACGCTTCGTTGCCGAAGTATTTCACTGTTTCGAAATTCAGCAGGCTGTCCACCGCCCGGGTGTTGGACTGGTTGTCCATCTCGTTCGATTCGCGCACATAGCGGGTGCGCCATTCGGTGACTTTTACCGAGAACACCACATAGGCAACCACTGCGAAAAGGATGACGCCGACATAACCGGGCCGGAACGCGGCCAACAGGATTGCCGCCACCAGCACGATCTCGAGCAGGGTCGGGACGATATTGAACAACATAAAGCGCAGCAGAAAGCTGATGCCGCTGGTGCCGCGCTCGATATCGCGGGCCAACGCACCGGTACGGCGGGACAGGTGAAAACCCAGCTCCAGCCGATGCAGATGCTCGAACACCCGTAGTGACACCCGGCGCATGGCGCGCTCGGCGACCCGGGCAAACACCGCATCGCGCAGCTCGCCGAACAGGGTCGAACCGAGCCGCAGGGCACCGTAGGCCAATACCAGCAACAGGGGAAGCCACAGCACCACTTCGCTGCCGCGATTCTGCTCAAGGCTGTCCACGATGTGCTTCAGTGCCAGCGGCATCGCCACGGTCGCGAGCTTGGCGGCTACCAGCAGGGCCAGTGACAACAGCACCCGGCCGGGGAATTCGGTCAGGTACGGCCAGAGCGAGCGAAGGATGCGCCAGTTCGGGCTCTGTTCGGGGCCGTCATCAGCCGGACCGCGATGGTGGGAGGAGAAACTGCGCAATGACCGGCTCCGCTCTGGCAAGGGCGCCAAGCATAACAGGCAGCAGGGCCAAATGGCGCCGTTGACAGGCAGGGCAGGCTGTCATATTTTGTATGACATTAAATCAGGGGGCGCCGATTCCATGCGTTCGGATTCCGACAAGAGTTCAGCCAAAACCCTGCCCGGCAGCAGTGGCCGTGGGCGTCCGTCCGCGTCGGCGGAAGAGCGCAAGGACCGGGTGATTCAGACGCGGGTGCCGAAGGATCTGGAGAGCACCTTGAAGCAAGCGGCCGAGCAGAAACGCATGACGGTGTCGCACCTGATCCGTAACGTGCTGGAGGACACCTTCAATCTGGTCGATGGCATCGTCGCCGATTCCAGTGCGCTGGTGGAGCATGTCACCCGCGATGCCAAACGCCTCGCTGCTGTAGCGCGCGGTGAAAATGCCGGCAAACCGCTGACACCGGCCCGGCAGGGTGGCGAGCTGGCCAGTGAGCTGCTCGACAGCGTTGATGCCTGGCAGGACGTGATCGTTAACAAGCCCGGTCAGTGCATTGAGTGCGGCAAGGCGCTGGCCCGAGGCGAGCGGGCATTTCGTGGCCTGACCACGCTGGCGGAAGTGCCGAGCGTATGGCTGTGCGGCGACTGCATCGGCAAGTTGTAAGCGTTAGCGAGAAAATTTTTTGGCTCAATATGTACTACAAAAAATGACAATCACAGGAGTCATTCCATGCCGGCAACTGAAGCGATTGTAGCGCCGACTGAAACCCGTGTTCGCCGCAACCAGGGCCTGAAAACCTGGCTGACGGTGATGAATGCCACCCTCGGTGCCATTGAGCAGACCGTCTGGCAGGGTCGTGACCTGGCAGAAAAGGCGCTGCGCGCCTGGCGCGATATGGAGGCCGGGGTTGAACTTGCCCGGGAAGAATACGAGCTGATCGCGCGCGAGGCGGCGCAATGGCCGGAGCGCATCAAGCGGCTGTCGAAAACCGGCTGGATGCTGACTCGCCTGACCACCAGCTACCGGTTCTGGGGTACCCGTTCGGCGTTTATGTCACGCAGTCGTATGGCCAGCGCGCTGGATGAGCTGCATCGCAACAACGCCCGACGCTTTGTTGAGACCTCGCTGCAGCAGGGCGGTGCCTTTCTGAAAATCGGTCAGTTGCTGTCGGCCCGTGGCGATATCCTGCCTGCAGCCTGGGTCGATGAACTGAAAGTGCTGCAGGATAGCGCCCGGCCGGAAAGTTTCGAGGTGATTCGCGAGCAGATTGAATCCAGCCTGCAGCAGTCGCTGGAAGTTCTGTTCGCCGATTTCGATCCGGAGCCGCTGGCGGCAGCGAGCATTGGTCAGGTACACAAGGCGGTGCTGCACGATGGTCGCGTGGTAGCCGTCAAGGTGCAGCGGCCCGGCCTGTCCGAGCTGATCGATCTGGATATGGCGCTGTTGAAGCTGTTTGTCGGCAGCATTGAATCGCTGCTGCCGCCCACCGATCTCGACACCATCACTGCCGAGATCGAACGCACCTTGCGCGAGGAACTCGATTATCGTCACGAGGCGCGCTGGATGAGTGATATCGGTGCCCGGCTTGAGGCTGTCGAGGGCGTGCTCGTGCCGAAGGTCATCCGCTCACACAGTAACCGGGTGATTCTGGTCAGCGAGTTTGTTCAGGGCAGCAATTTCGGTACCGAACTGAATCGGCGTCAGGCTGCTGGCGACCATGCCGGAGTATCGAATCTGCTCGGCCGCTTGCTCGACCTGTACCTGCGTCAGGTATTGCAGTTCGGTGTGTTTCAGGCGGATCCGCATCCGGGCAATTTTCTGGTCACGGAGAACGATGATCTGGTGATGCTGGATTTCGGTTGCACCATGCAATTGTCTGCCGCATTCCGCGATGGCTATCAGAAAGTGCTTGGTGCCGCGCTGGTCGATGACAGCGATGCCATTGCTCGCGCCCTGAGTGATCTCGGTTTCCGCACGCGCAGTGGCAAGCCTGATACCTTGCTGGCATTCTCCAATGCACTGCTGAACCAGATTCGCAACGCGGCGATGAATATGGGCAGTGGAAAAATGGTCTGGCCGACGGCGGATGACATGCTGCGGGAGGGCGAGCGCCTGTTTCATATGGCCGAGCAGGATCCGGTCGACAAGCTGCCGGCGGAGTTCATTATGCTGGCGCGGGTGTTTACTACGCTGGGTGGGTTGTTTGTGCACTACAAGCCGGATATGGATGTGAATCGGTATCTGCTGCCGCACTTGATCGGGCCGGCGTTTCAGGCGGTGCGTGGGTGATTTTTGTTGTCAGTGTGCGGTGGTGGTTTGGTGCGGCGTTCCGTCGTGTTGCCGTTTCCGGGAAACGCCGTGAATACGTCCATGTAGGCTCTTCGTCAACATCCCTGTTGACGAGGTTCCCGGAAACAGCAACACGACGGAACGCTATCGAGCGCAGTGCCAACTTTTGAGGAAAGCAAAAAAAGAAAAGGATAAAAGAGAGTGGAGCGTAAGTAGCAGGATGTGAGGTTGCTGTGCCCGGCAGGGCCGGACCGCGGAGCGGGGTTCACGGCGTGTCCCGGCGAACCCTGACGGGTGCAGCAACCGGGAAGCTCACTGCCTGACCCAGTCTTTGACGTTCAGCCCCTAACGTCAATCTTTCAACCGCCAGCTCACCTCAACACCAGCCTGCCAAGGCACCATCGTTAGTCCGCCGACATCAACATGGGCCGGAATGACCCAGTTCTCCCGCACCAGCGTTACCTTGTCGGTGTTGCGCGGCAGACGATAGAAGTCGGCACCATAGAAACTGGCAAACGCCTCCAGCTTGTCGAGCGCACCATGCTGCTCGAAAAACATCGCATACAGCGGCAGCGCCGCCGGGGCAGAATAACAGCCGGCACAGCCGCAGGCCGCTTCCTTCTTGTCCTGCGCATGTGGTGCTGAATCCGTACCAAGGAAGAAACGCGAATCCCCCGACAACACCGCCTGCTGAATGGCCAGCTGATGCTCGCGTCGCTTCAGCACCGGCAGGCAATAATTGTGCGGACGGATGCCGCCAGCGAGCAGGTCATTGCGATTCATCATCAAGTGTTGCGGCGTCACAGTGGCGGCGGTCAGTTTGTTGTGGGCCTGAACAAACTGCACCCCGTCAGCCGTGGTGACATGCTCGAATACAATCCGCAATGCCGGAAATTTCGCGCGAATATCGGCAAGGTATCGATCAATGAAGACCTTTTCCCGATCAAAGATATCAATCTCGGATTCGGTTACCTCACCGTGCAGCAGCAGCGGCAGGTCATATTTTTCCAATGCCTCGTAAAGCGGATAAATCGCTGACGGATCGCGCACGCCGCTATCGGAATTGGTGGTGGCGCCGGCCGGGTACAGTTTCGCAGCGTAAACAAAACCACTGGAGGCGGCCTCGGCAATATCCGCCGGGGAGGTGGTGTCGGTCAGGTAGATCACCATCAGCGGTTCGAAATCCGAACCGGCCGGTGCTGCGGCGAGAATGCGTTCGCGGTAGCTGCGGGCGCGTTCGGCATTGGTCACCGGCGGGGTCAGGTTAGGCATCACGATAGCCCGACGGAACACCCGGGCAGTGGCCGGCACCGTACCCTGAAGCTGCGCGCCATCGCGGAAATGCAGATGCCAGTCATCCGGTCGGGTCAGAGTCAGGCTGTCGCGCATGGCGATCTCCGGTGCGGTCAAGGAACGGGGTGCAAAGGATACCGGGTGTGACGCCGGTCATGCCACTGATGTGCGGATTTTGTCGGCAGCACTCAGGCAGGGTACCATCCGCTTCATAACCCATTGCGGCGGTCCGGGGCCGGCGCCGAACAGCAGGAAGTGTGAACATGATGATTCGACGACTGGCCGTCTGGCTGGCCGCCTCACTGATACTGGTTCAGGCCCACGCCGGGCAGTCTTCAGTTGTGCAGCTGGCATCTGTGTATGCCGCCGTTGCCAGCCTTGACGGTAACCAGCTGCAAGTTGCCAAGCATGCTGACCGGCAGGTGCCGATTGCCTCGATTACCAAACTGATGACAGCGATGGTGGTGCTGGATGCCGGTCTTGATCTGGACGAGTACCTGACCGTGCAACCGCGCGAGCAGAAACTGGGCAAGACCGCCTGGACCCGAATGCGTAACAGCTCGCAGGCACGTCGTGGTGATCTGTTGCACATTGCCCTGATGTCTTCCGAGAACATTGCCTGCGATGTGCTGGCCCGACACTTTCCGGGTGGTCTGCAAGCATTTGTCGCGGCGATGAACAGCAAGGCGAAATCGCTGGGCATGGATGATTCGGTGTTTTTCGATCCGGCCGGGTTGTCGCCGAACAATCGCTCGACTGCTGCGGATCTGGTGAAGATGGTACGCGCGGCTTATCAGTACGACAGGATTCGAGAGGTCACCACCTCCACTTTTCATCAGGTGACATTTCGCAAGCCGCGTTATTCGCTGCAGTATGGCAACACCAATCCGCTGGTGCGCAGCAGCCGCTGGGATGTCAGTCTGAGCAAAACCGGTTATCTGTCTGAAGCCGGGCGTTGTCTGGTGATGGTGTCCAGGATCAACGGTGAGCCGACCATTCTGGTGTTACTCGATTCGCTTGGTACTCGCACTCCGATTGGCGATGCCGGTCGGGTCCGGCGCTGGCTGGAAACCGGTAATCCCGGTTCCATTGCTGTAGCCGCGAAAAATTACGAGCGCGAGCGCACCGCGGCCTATCGGGTCGATTCGGTTTCACAGAACGGCAGCGTTCAGTAAAACCAGTCGGCCAGCGACAAGGTGGCGTTCGCTTAACCGTGACGTTCGACACCCTCCCAGTACTTTTCCTCAAGCTGCTTTTTTGGCAGTTTCCCGGCCAGGTTGCGGGGCAGGTCGCCAAAGTCAACGATCTTCGGCAACTTGAACCCGTACAGACCCTCATTCTTGCAGTGCTCGATAATTTCCTCCGGAGTGACCTGCCGGCCCTCCTTGAGCTGAATCACCGCTGCCGGCACCTCGCCCAGATCCTTGTCCGGCGCGCGCACCACGGCAACGTCAAGTACCGCCGGATGCAGTTTGATAATGGTCTCGATTTCATTGGGAAAGAGATTCACGCCGCCGGAGATGATCATTTCCTTGGTCCGTGAAGTCAGGTAGAGAAAACCGTCCTCGTCGACGTAACCGATCAGCCCATCGTCGTACCAGAACTTGCCGTCGACCTCGAGAAAGTTCTTCATCATGTCGTTTTCACTGACCCCGGCATATTCCAGCCCGAAGACCATGGGGGTGCGCATGATGACACGCCCTTCCTTGCCGGACGGCGCCCAGCTGCCGGTCTCCTCGTCATAAATCCGGCAGTCACAACCGCGAATCTTGCCGACGCTATCGTAGCGTTCCGGCTTCTCCTGATAATCCTCGGGAGCCAGCATCGTCACCAGGCCGGATTCGGAGGCGCCATAGTACTCATGGAAGACGTCATTGCCGGCTCCCTGGCGGCGGAACAGCGCATTGATTTCACGCTTGACCCGCGGCGGGCACGGTGCGGCCGCGCAAATGATGGATACCATGCTGGAGAGTTTGTATCTGGATTGCACTTCCTCGGGCAGTGCCAGAATGCGCTCGAGCATGGTCGGGGCGACGAACATCCAGTTGATTCGCTCGTCCTGAATCAACTGGAGCACAAGTTCGGGATCGAACTTGCGCATGGGCACGACGGTGCCGCCGAAGAAAAACGGCAGCACACCCACCTGAACGCCAGCGTGGTACAGGGGCCCGGGAATCAGGGAACGAACATTCTGCGTGACCCGGTCGCGCAATTGGCCAAGCTTGAAGTAATGAAGTGCCTGCAGGTGCATCAGGCCATAGCGGACCAGCTCTTCTTTGGGTACGCCGCGGCGTTCCTCATCATTGTCACTGGCCAGCCGCTTCCGGTTGATGTTCATGAATTTCGGCGTCCCGGTGGTACCGCCGCTGTAAGGCCGCGGGGCCATTTCCAGATGACCCGGTGGCAGATTCGTGCCCGAACGGGAAAGCAGATCCTCGTAGGCGATCATTCCTTCCGGTGTCCTGGCCGCGCCGACAATGATAAAAGACTTCACCGACGGGATATCGTCGCGGATCTGCTCGATGCTATCCAGAAACTCGCTATCGAACAGCAGGGCCTTGGGCCGGGCAGCGTTGATACAATGCGCCAGTTCTTCCGGTTTCAGGTGCCAGTTGAGCATCGGCATCTGGATGCCGGTCAGCGTGCCGGCGCCCATCGCTTCAAACCATGTGGTGCCGTTATAAAGGAGCTCGGCGAACAGGTCTCCTTCCCGCAGGCCCAGATCGTGCAGGCCATTCGCCAGACGCAACACGCGATCCTTGTATTGAGAGAAAGTGAGGCGTCGGTCGCCGTCGATGATCGCTTCGCGGGACCCGAGCGCGTCCCAGAAGGACAGCATAAAATGACGCGGCAGCTGCTCGCGGCTGAGCCTGCTTCGCCACAACGCGGCGCCGGCAACCCGTGCTCCCCGCAACGCACCTATCTGGCGCAGCGGCGCACCGATACCGCGACGCGCGTCGGGCATTTCCCATAACAGGCTTAGTATGGACATCTTTGGCTCCCTTTTATTATTGGGCAGCAGTGCCAGAGGTATGGGCAGCTGCAGTCACGTCCGCCGGCCAGCCCGACAGGCGCTGTGCTTACCGCCCGGCGGCTGGCTGCCTGGCGGTCTTGCCCGCCCGAGCCGGCTTCCTGGTCGCCGGCACAGCCTGCACCACTGGTGCAACGGGCACTGCGGTAGCCGCCGCCTTGTCTGATTTGCCATACATCAGCGGGTTGAGCAGCGTTCCAATCACCCACTGATAACGGATGCCGAGCGCACGCTGCACCAGGTCGATTGCATGTGCATCCGGGCCAACGAGAATCCGGGGATGGTTGTGACGGATGCCATTGATGATGATAGCTGCCGCCTTGTCCGGGCTGGTCAGAGTGAAACGCTCGAACCACTTGGTGAAATCGGCCTGGTCAAGCCCGGCATTGGTCGCCATACGCGAGTTCCTGGCGATATTGGTGCGGATGCCACCGGGATGCACGCAGCTCACCTCGACCGGCAAGCCTTCGGCCCGCATCTCCATCCGCAGGGATTCCGTGTATCCACGGACGGCAAACTTGGCTGCATTGTAGGCGCTGGTCAGTGGCCCGGAGATCATGCCGTACATGCTTGATACATTGACCACATGGCCGTCCCCGGATTCGATAAGCTGCGGCAGGAACGCCTGGGTGCCGTGGCAGACACCCCAGAAATTGATGCCCATCAGCCACTCAAAATCCTCCCAGCGCATCTCGCGCACGCTGGCACCGAGACCGACCCCCGCGTTGTTGATGATGAGATTCGCGGGCCGGCCGAAATCCGCCTTGATGAGCTCGGCATGGCGGAAGAAAGCATCCCGGTCTGCCACGTCGAATGTGTAACCTCTGACCTGATCGCGCTTTCCTCCGGCCAGCGCGACCGTCTCCTTGACGGTTTTCGGCTGAATGTCGCAGGCCGCGACCTGGCAGCCCTGCCGTACCAGATTAATGACCAGCGCCCGGCCGATGCCGCTTCCGGCACCGGTGACCACCGCCAGTTTGCCTTGCAAGGATTTTGTTTTCATTGTCCAGCCCTCTCTGTTATTTGTTATGCCGCTCAGCCCGGCGCAGGTCAGCGTGATCTGCCGTGGGTGGCTTAAAGCGCGGGTTGAGGTTCATTTTCAGGAGCGAATTCAGCGATAGTGGCCAACGATGGAAATGCCGACAACGTTCTGGTGCGGAAAACCGCCCAGGTTGTGGGTCAGGCCGTAGCGCGGGTCCTGGAGCTGACGTTCGCCGGCGCGACCCTGCAGCTGCAGGTACATCTCGTAAATCATGCGAATGCCGGATGCGCCGATGGGATGGCCGAAGCACTTGAGGCCGCCGTCGATCTGACAGGGGATCTTGCCGTCGGCGTTGTAAAAGCCGTCCATCACGTCCTTGACGGCGCCGCCATCCTCGGACAGGCCCAGATCCTCCATTGTCACCAGCTCGGTGATCGAAAAGCAGTCGTGCACCTCGAACATCGACAACTCCTCGCGCGGCTTCTTGATGCCGGCCTCGGCGTAGGCGCGCTGCGCCGCCTTGCGCGTCGTCAGGATGTAGGAGCCGTCCCAGTCGTTGTAGCCTCCTTCGGCACCGTTGGACAGCGCCAGCTGCAGTGCCTTGACCGTGACCAGCTGGTCCGGGTGCTTGCCCAGCGAGCGGGCGATTTCCGGCGTGGTAACGATGGCGCAGGCCGACCCGTCGGAGACGCCGCAGCAGTCAAACAGACCCAGCGGCTCGGCGATCATCGGCGCACCCATGATGGCATCGCAGCTGACCGGCTTGCGCAAATGGGCTTTGGGGTTCTTGACGCCGTTGACATGGCTTTTCGCCGAAATCTCGGCCAGCGCGCGCTTCAGTGTGTCGCGTGGAACCTTGTAACGCTCCATGTAGGCGCTGGCCACCTGGGCAAACACGCCCGGCGCCGACATATTTGGCCACCACAGCGGCGGCATTGAGCCGATCTCCAGCCCTGGCAGGCCACCGTAGCCGGTGTCTTTCAGCTTCTCGACGCCAATGGCCAGAGCGATGTCACAGGCGCCGGCCGCGACCGCGTACACCGCGCCGCGAAAGGCCTCGGTGCCGGTGGCGCAATAATTCTCGACACGAGTAACCGGGATGTTGTCGAGCCGCAGTGCCACCGAGGCCGGGGTGGCTGACTTGCCAATGTTGACCTCGTCCATGCAGGAACCCAGCCAGGCCGCGCCAATCTGGCGCGGTTCGATGCCGGCATCGGCCAGGGCCTCGGAGAAGGCCTCTTCCATCAATTCTTCTGCGCCCATGTCCCAGCGCTCACCGAAGCGCGAGCAACCCATGCCGAGAATGGCCACCTTGTCACGAATACCTTCAGCCATCTCAGGCCTCCCTGGCGGTCGCCAGAGGCGCCGCTTTCCAGAAATAACGGATCATGCCGCGCTGCGGGTCGCGGCCACGTACACGGAACACCATGCGCACGGACTGCCCGACAGAGACCTGCCCCAGATCCCAGTCGGTGATGTCGGCCATGAAGCGACCGCCGCACTCGAATTCGATCATGCCGTAGTGCGCCGGCGGCTCGGGTGTATAGGTGAGCCAATCGCACGACCAGGTCTTGATCCGCGCCGGTTCGTCAGCGAAGCGGTACGGGTCCATCTCTTCGGCATGATGGCAGCCCGGATTGACGCAGCGCAGGGCGGCGGGGAACTGCGGTGTGCCGCACTTGCGGCAGCGTCCACCGACCAGACCCAGCAGCATGCGGCGATTGCGGTACATGGCGGACAGCGCGGTCTGCGGATTGGCTTCGGCCCGCAGGCCTTTTTCCAGCGTCACGACATCGTTGAAAGCCTGGAACCTGGCGTAATCCTTCTCTTCTTTACGTCGGGCCAGGCAGGCCGCCACTGCAGTGCGCGGGGCCAGTTGTGAAATTGCCGGCGTGACACGGAAGGCCAGCACATCGCAACCCTGACCGAAACCGACCACCACCAGCGTTTGCCCCGGTTTGGCATTTTCCAGAGCGGCGGCGAGCATCAGTGACGCATGGGCGGCGCCGGTCTGCCCGACCGTACCATGCAGCCCGTCAGCGACCGCATCGTCGGCAATGCCGAGGCGCCTGGCCACCCCGGCGGCGAGTCTGGGCGCCGGCTCGGCCAGCATAAACTGGTCCACCGAGCCGGCGGCGACGCCGAGCCTGGCGAGCCCGTCACGGATGGCTTCCGGCAGCCATTTCTGGAACGCCTCGTCGCGCAGCCAGCGCTCCTCCCACTGGTAGTCGAAGGGCTGGCCGGCGGCGCGGTAGTGATCAACAAAATCGGTCGACACACTGTGGCTGCCGAGGTACTCGGCGATGACGTCGCTACTGCCCAGCGTGAAGGCAGCGGCGGCGTCGCCGTACATCAGCTCCTGCACGCTGGCGGCGCGCGCGCGCCGGCGGTCTGCAGCCACAGCGAGGACCTCGCCGGCCTGCCCGGCCCCGACACGGTCCAATGCGGCGATCAGGGCTGCTGTGCCGGCCTTGAGCGAGCCGGCGAAATCGGCGGTGGCGACTGTCTCGGGCAGGTCCAGTGCCGCGGCTACGACCCCGGCGTTCTGTCGGTCGTCGAAGGGGTGGGTGGTCGAGCCCAGATAGACCGCGCCCAGGTCGATCTTGCGGCCTGCCAGCGTGTGGCGGGCGGCTTCCACCGCCATTGTCAGACTGTCTTCGTCCCAGTTGGCCATGGCGCGCTCGCCGCGCGCCTGCGCCATCAGTCCCGGGCTGGACCAGGCATGGGTTTTGGCCGCGACCGCGCGGTTAAGGCGTCCACGGGGTATGTAGGCGCCGAAGGAAGTGATTCCGATCATGGGTTCCCCAAAGAAGAGCTCTGCGGCAGGTTTGTAATTATTAATCCGACTTTGCAACGCAGGCTAGCAACCCGGACAAACCTGTACAAGCGCGCCGATCGGCTGGTATCACAAATTTTGCGTCAGCCTTTTTTATCACGGAAGTGCTGCTGCCGAGTTCGCAGACTTGCCAGCATTGCAACGTTGGCCGGGGCTCCCGGGCTATATCAAACCCGCGTCAGGGAGTGACATAATCCGGCCTTTCATGATGCTTACGGAGAAAGTTATGGATGAGTTACGCTACGATGGCAAGGTCGCGGTGGTGACCGGTGCGGGGCAGGGTCTCGGACGCAGCCATGCGTTGTTTCTGGCCGCGCGCGGCGCCAGGGTCGTGGTTAACGATCTTGGCGGTGCCACCGATGGCAGCGGGGCTTCGCAAACGCCGGCGCAGAAGGTCTGCGACGAGATCCGCGCAGCCGGCGGTGAGGCTGTTGCCAATTACGACTCGGTGTCGACCGAGGCCGGCGCGGCGGCCATCATCGGCACGGCCATCGACACCTTCGGTCGCATCGACATTCTGGTCAACAACGCCGGCATTTTGCGCGACAAGGCATTCAAGAATGCCACCGAGGCGGAAATCCGTCCGGTCATTGATGTCCATCTTTACGGCACCATCTGGTGCACCCGTGCGGCCTGGAATCCGATGTTGGAACAGGGCTATGGCCGGGTGATCAACACGACTTCAGCCGCTGGCCTGTTCGGCAATTTTGGCCAGGCCAATTATGGCGCGGCCAAGATGGGTATTGTGGGCTTTTCGAACGTGGCCGCCATCGAAGGCGCCAAGGCCAACGTCAAGGTCAACGTCATTGCGCCAGCAGCACGCACGCGCATGACCGAAGAGTTGCTTGGTCCGATGGCCGACAGGCTCAATCCGGAGCAGGTAACACCGGTGGTGGGCTATCTGGCGCATGAGTCCTGCGAGGTCAGCGGCGAAATATTCAGCTGTGGCGGCGGCCGCGTCGGGCGTGTTTTTGTCGGCGCGGTTCCCGGGTATTTCAATGCGCAGCTGACGGCCGAAGATGTGCGCGCAAACCTTGCCACTATCCGCGACACTTCCGGCTTTATCGAGCCGGCTAACGCGATGGAAGAGATCGGCTTGCTGATGAAGGTCAGCTCCGGTCGCTGATCGGCGCGAGATGAGGCAGTGGTGTGCTGCCGGGATGTGACGGGGATAATGCACGGCTGCCGCCGGTGTTTTTGAGGCGGCCTCCGCTGCGTCTCCGTCGCATCTGCAGGGTCAGGGCGGCGTCCGGGTAAAAAACCGGCGGAAAATTTTCTCAGGCGGCCACGATCCGGTTACGGCCGGTTTTTTTCGCTTCGTACATAGCCTCGTCGGCGAGATGAATCACGTGGTCGCTGTTCCGGATGTCACCACGGTTGCGGCAGGCCAGGCCGACACTGGCGGTCAATGGCAGGGCAGTGCCGTTGGCATCAATCACCAGCGTGCTGATGGCTTGCCGGCAACGCTCGGCAATATCCAGTGCATGGACGACCCGGGTGCCAGGCAGGACGATAAGAAATTCCTCGCCACCATAACGGCCGATCATGTCGCCCTGACGCAGGCAGTCGCTCAGGGCTACTGCGGCAGCAGCGAGCGCTCGATCACCGACCAGGTGGCCATGGTCATCGTTGATGCGTTTGAAGTGATCAATATCCACCATTAGCACGGCCACCGGGTTGTCCATGCTGCGACTGCCGTCAAGCACTTCGTCCAGCAGCTCGAGAATGTAGCGACGGTTGGCAACACTGGTGAGAGCGTCGGTTTGCGAAAGCGTGCGAATGTCCTGCTCGCGGCTGTGCCAGGCATGCACCATCGCGCTCATGATGATGGTCTGATAAATCACATAGAAGCCGCTGGCCAGCATCAGGCACAGGGTCCAGTACAGACTCAGGTGGGCGCTGGCCGCCTGCTCGGGTTTAAGGATCGGGGCGTAAGGGATGACCTGCAGCGCCGACAACAGGCTTAGTGTCAGCATTATCAGCAGGCCGGCAACAAACACCAGCAGTACCTGACGAATGCTGAACAGGATCAGTCCCAGCATTGGCGCGCCCATCATCACCAGGCCAGTGACCACATTGAGCGTGCCAATCAGGTAGCAGGCGCTGACCGAAGTGAATGCGTAGGTCCAGAGAGTCACCGCGGTATAGCCCGGCGAGCTGGTCTGGCGCTGGTCCAGTCGCAGGCCCCACAGGCCAAGACAGAGCCAAAGGGTTATGCAGGCAAGTGCATAGCCGGCCACAGGCAGCATCATTTCCTGACGGAACACATTCTGTTCCGGGGCGAAAAAATGGCTGGCCAGCGCCCACAGGCCGAGCAGGGCGAAAACCGGCACCACAACCCAGCACACCATGGCGCTGCGACGCGCTTCGGAGGCATTCAGTTGCCGGCCGATCCTTACTGTCAGTTCGCTAATGAAGGTTTGCATCCTGCCCCTGCTGGCGAAGCGCTATCGGCTGAAGTCTAATGGGGCACCTTGCAGATAACAAAGCGGAGTTTCATGAACGGCGAGTCTGATCCGACGGTAAGCAAGGTGCCGGCCAGCGAACAGGTGCTGCTGGAACGCTGGCTTGACCATGTCTGGATGGAGCGGGGGCTGGGGGATCACACCCTGGCCGGCTATCGCAGCGATCTGGAGCAGTGCGCTCTGTGGCTGGCGGAGCAGCGTTCGGCATTGCTGCTGGCAGACAGGATCCGCTTGCTGGAATGGCTGGCCGACATGATGCAGCGCGGTCTCAGTGCCCGTTCCGTGGCCCGCAAGATGTCAGCGCTGCGCGGTTTCTACCGCTGGGCGTTGCGCGAGAATCTGATCAGTGAAGACCCGACCCTGCTGATCTCGCGGCCGAAGATTGGTCGGCCGCTGCCGAAATCACTTACCGAGGCGGACGTTGATGCCCTGCTCGCGGCAGCGGATACGGACACTGTGCTGGGCCTGCGCGATCGGGCCATGCTGGAGGTGCTGTATGCCTCCGGCTTGCGGGTGTCGGAACTGGTCGGGCTGACCCTGTCACAGATGAATCTGCGTCAGGGGCTGGTGCGGGTGGTCGGCAAGGGCAACAAAGAGCGGTTGGTGCCGCTCGGTGAGGAGGCCCAGGACTGGATTGGCCGCTACCTGCAGCACAGCCGACCATTGCTGCTGGCGGGAGCCAGCGATGATATCGTCTTTCCCAGCCGGCGTGGCCAGCCGATGACCCGGCAGACCTTCTGGCACCGGATCAAGCAGCTGGCGATCACTGCCGGGGTGCAAAAACCGCTTTCTCCCCATACACTGCGGCACGCTTTTGCCACTCATCTGCTAAATCACGGCGCCGATCTGCGAGTGGTGCAACTTTTGCTGGGTCACAGTGATCTTTCCACTACCCAGATATATACCCATGTGGCCCGGCAACGGCTGCATGACCTTCACGCCCGCCATCATCCCCGGTCCAAAACCGGGGGCCAGCAAGCTGGCTCGAAGGGCGACTGAGATATGGAGACCAATATGCGTGTTGCAGTACTTGCTCTTGCCCTGATGATGAATAGCGCCTGCGCGGACCAGACTGCGCCGGCTAAGGATGCCGGCTCCGATGCCGCAGCGAATGGCAGTGCAGTGGCGATCGAGAAGCTGCGCAAGGCCTTCCCGGGTATTCCGGTGAGTAGCGTCGAGACCTCCCCCGTGCCCGGCATGTTTCTTGTGCAGGTTGATGGCGAGTGGCTGACGGTCTCGGCGGATGGTCGGTTTGTATTCGCGGGGGAAGTGTTCGAACTGCGCGATAGCGGGGCTGTGAGCCTGATCGAGGAACGCCAGAAGGCGGTCCGGGTGCCGGGCATTGCCGCGCTGCAGATGGATCAGTTGATAACTTTTCCGGCATCCGAACAGAAGGCCGAGGTCTACGTATTTACCGATGTGACCTGTGGTTATTGCCGCCAGCTGCACCGGCAGATGGCGGATTACAACAGCCTTGGTATAACCGTGCACTATCTGGCGTTCCCCCGCGGCGGCCTGCAATCCAGTGCTGCCAGGGTGCTAAGCGATATCTGGTGCTCGCCGAATCCGCAGCTGGCACTGACCGAAGCCAAGCTGGACAAGCCACTCAGCCAGACCCCCGCCAACTGTGACAGCCCGGTGGCCAGCCAGTACCAGCTTGGGGGGCTGTTCGGTGTGCGTGGCACCCCGGCGGTATTCACCGCGGACGGCGAACAGCTCGGCGGCTATCTGCCGCCAGCGAAAATGGCTCAGAGACTGGATTTGCAGTGACATCCGATTGACGTCTATAGGCCTCGTGAGTAAGGTGTGCCGTCCCGAAATCCCCCCCGCGCGCTGCTGAAAGCGAGGTCTTAGTGAATCCAGTCAAGGTGGGTATCGCCGGTCTTGGCACCGTCGGCTCCGGTACCGTCAATATTCTGCGCCGCAACGCCGACGAGATCGCCCGTCGGGTCGGCCGTCCTATCGAAATAGCCCATATTGGTGCCCGCCGTGACAATCCGGCTTGTGACGTCAGTAATATTCGGGTTTCCCGGGATGTCATGGATGTTGCCCGTGACCCGGATATCGATATCCTGATTGAACTGATCGGCGGCACTACCACGGCCCGTGAGCTGGTGCTGATGGCGATTGCCAATGGCAAGCATGTGGTTACCGCCAACAAGGCGCTGATTGCCGAACATGGCAACGAGATTTTTTCTGCCGCCCACGCTAAAGGCGTCGATGTCGCCTTCGAAGCGGCGGTTGCAGGTGGCGTGCCGATCCTGAAAGCGCTGGGCGAAGGTCTGGCCGCCAACCGCATCAATTGGGTGGCAGGCATTATTAACGGCACCGGTAATTTCATTCTGACTGAAATGCGCGACAAGGGCCGTGATTTTGCTGATGTGTTGCAAGAAGCACAGGCGCTCGGTTATGCCGAAGCAGATCCGACCTTTGATGTGGAAGGCATTGATGCGGCGCACAAGCTGACTATTCTTGCCTCTATCGCATTCGGTATTCCGCTTCAGTTTTCCCGTGTATATACCGAGGGCATCAGCCGTCTGACCAGAGAGGATATCTCTGCGGCGGAACAGTTCGGCTATCGCATCAAGCATCTCGGCATCGCCAAAGACACCGGTGCCGGCATTGAGTTGCGGGTCCATCCGACCCTGATCCCGCAAAGTGTGTTGCTCGCTTCGGTCAATGGCGTGATGAATGCGGTGATGGTTGACGGCGACGCGGTGGGGCCGACGCTGTTCTATGGCGCTGGTGCTGGCGCCGGCCCGACAGGCAGTGCGGTGGTGGCTGACATCATCGAGATGGGCCGCGCGCTGACCCTGGAGCATGATCATCGGGTGCCGTATCTCGGGTTCCATACCGATGTGTTGTCGAACCACCCGATTTTGCCCATGGACGATGTGGTTTGTCCGTTCTACATCCGCTTGCATGTGCAGGACCGTATCGGTGTGCTGGCAGATGTTACCCGTATTCTGTCGCAGCACAGCATTGGTATTGAAGCTATGTTCCAGAAGGATGTGGACGACGATCAGCCGGTGCCGATCATGCTGATGACCCATTCGGTGCGCGAGCGCGATGTTAATGCAGCACTGGCGGAGATTGCCGCACTGGATGCGGTGCTCGACGATATAGTTCGTATTCGTGTTGAACTTCTGAAGGCGTAACAAGAGACACCGCTATGGCATTCCGTGACCGCTACACCGGCCTGATCAACCGCTACCGTGACCATTTGCCGGTAAGCGATGACACTCGCATTATCAGTCTGGGCGAAGGCAACACGCCGCTGATCCGACTGAAAAATATTCCCAAATTGCTTGGCAAGGATGTCGACATCTACGTCAAGTACGAAGGTCTGAATCCGACCGGCTCGTTCAAGGACCGTGGCATGACCATGGCCGTTACCAAAGCCGTGGAAGAGGGCAGTAACGCCATTATCTGCGCCTCCACCGGTAACACTTCGGCCGCTGCGGCGGCCTATGCCGCGCGCGCGGGCATCACTGCGTTCGTACTGATTCCGGAAGGCAAGATCGCCATGGGCAAGCTGGCCCAGGCGATGATGTACGGCGCCGTTACCATCCAGATTCGTGGCAACTTCGATGAAGGTATGGAGCTGGTCAAGCAGGTCGCCTTGCAGGCGCCGGTGACTATCGTCAACTCGGTGAATCCGTATCGTCTGCAGGGTCAGAAAACCGCCGCCTTCGAAATTGTCGAAGAGCTGGGCCGAGCGCCGGATTATCATTGCCTGCCCGTTGGTAACGCCGGCAACATCACCGCGCACTGGATTGGCTATTGCGAGTACTCGGCGCAAAAAGGAACCCGCGTGACCGAGTCCTGCGCATTTTGCGATGGCAATTGCCGTTACGCGGGTGGTCCGATCGTTGGCAATCGTCCGGTAATGGTGGGTTATCAGGCCGCTGGTTCGGCGCCGTTTGTGCGAGGAGAAGCGGTGAAAAATCCGGATACCGTCGCGACGGCCATTCGTATCGGCAATCCGCAGAGCTGGGACCGTGCCTGGAAAGTGAAGGAGGAGTCTGGTGGCTGGTTTGACGAGCTGAGCGACGAGGAAATTCTGGCCGCCCAAAAGCTGCTGGCCCAGCGCGAAGGTATTTTTTGCGAGCCGGCGTCCGCCGCCTCGATCGGTGGTGCCATGCGTGACATCAAAACCGGCCGCATCCCGGAAGGCTCAACTATCGTCTGCACCCTGACCGGTAACGGCCTGAAGGATCCGGATACGGCGATCAAACAGTGCGGTGACAGCCGCATGATGACCATTGATGCCAATATCTCGTCGGTGAAAGACGCGATTCTCAGCAACATGTAATCGGCATAAAAAAAGCCCCGGCGAACATTTCGCCGGGGCTTTTTTTATGCTGGCAATTTTATTGACCCAGCGTTTGCCGGTTGATCTGCATCTGCAGGGCCACCAGTGCCGGCAGGTGTGGGCCGATAATGCCCTTGCCGGTGGTCAGCAGCGCACCGGACAGATCACGCTGTGGATCCGCCCAGCAGTAGATGCTGATAAAGCCGAGATGACCGAATGCTCGCGGCGTGCCCGGGCCATACAGGCTCAGGGTGCGGGCTCCGAGCATAAAGCCCGGTGAATACTCCAGCGGGATCATCAGCGTGCGGTCAATCTTGCTGCCTTTGCCGATTGATGACGTTGCGCGGCGCACCGTGTCCGGACGGAAAATCTGTTTGCCGTTCCAGCTGCCGCCATTGAGCAGCATCTGGAAGAAACGACTGGCTTCTTCCGCAGTGGCGAACAGGTTGCCAGCCGGCAGAGTGATGTCCAGAAAACGTGGATCGTTGGAAACGTCAACCACGTCGTGCAATGCCGCACCGACCGCATATTTCAGGAACATATCCACTGGTGCCAGACGCAGCCCGGTGGTGTAATTTTTTGCCGGCGAACCATTTTGCAGGCCGAAGGTGAAATATTTCATCCCCATCGGTTTGCGGATAACCCTGTCGAGCAGGTCATTCAGCGATGCACCGGTAACGCGCTCGATAACGGCGCCAAGGACAAACCCGGCGGTAACGGCGTGATAGGCCTGAGTACGTCCCGGGTTCTGCGGTATTGCCTGTTGCATCAACTCGGTAATGCGGGCCGGATTGAACAGGTCTTCCGGCGACACCGGTGCCTGTATCCGCGGCACACCGCCTCGATGGGTCAGCAGGTGCATCAGGGTGGTACGTTCCTTGCCTTCGCAGCCGTATTCCGGCAGGTAATGGCAGACTGGCTGGCTGAGGTCGACTTCGCCGATTTCGGCCAGATGGTGCAGCAGCATGGCGGTGACCACCTTCGATGCCGAGAACAGGCATATCGGGGTGTCGATGCCGAGCGGATTACGATTCTCCAGATCGGCATAGCCAAGCGTGCGATCGAAGAACAGCTCGCCGTGACGACGCAGTGACAGGGCAATACCCGGGCTCATGCCGGTAGCATACAGGCCCTTCATGCCACGCCAGATCGCGGTGACCTGATCTTCGCGCAGGCCAGCGGCGGCGGCAGGAGCCTCATGGCCACGGTCACTGATTTCGCTAAGGCGTTTGGGCAGATTGATTGAATGACCGGTGAAAAAACGACGTGGCAGGGGCAGGGCAGGCATCAGAAGGGATCCTTGGGGGTAACAGGTGACGTCATTCTGCCCGGACCGCGTACCGGGTCAATGACCGGTCAGGCCAATGCAGCGGCAAAAGCAGACAGTGGCGGACACAGGGGGTTTTTGCGATGATCGGGGCGATATTGCGCTGACAGCGCATATCCATGGTATTTGCGGAGAGCCCAGATGAACACGATCAAACAGTCAGATTTCCGGAGCTTCGCCGAGTTCTACCCGTACTACCTGCAGGAGCATGGCAACCCGACCTGCCGGCGACTGCACTTTGTTGGCACCTTCATAGTGCTGTCGATCATTGCCTCGGTGCTGGCTGGTGCCAGCGCCTGGTTGCTGCTGGCGTTGCCGGTGGTGGGCTATGGTTTTGCCTGGGTGGGACACTACGTCTTTGAGAAAAACCGACCGGCGACGTTCAAGCATCCGTTCTACAGCCTTGCTGGCGATTTTGTCATGTTCAAGGATATCCTCACCGGCCGGATTGACTGGTAAAGCGCGCCACGCTCTGACGAAATGTATTCACATAAAAGTCAGACGGCTTCGGAAGAGCTCGGAGCGGCCGATCGGCCGCTCCTACAGGTGAGGTGGCAGGTTTGTTGTAGGAGTCGTCGATCGACGGCGAAAGGCTTCACGGTCGATCAGTTGTGCCTGCCACAGACACCCACCGTTACAGTCAGAGCAGTTCCAGCGCCACGGCAGTGGCTTCACCGCCACCGATGCACAGACTGGCAACGCCTTTCTTGCCACCAGTACGCTTCAGTGCGTGGATCAGCGAGAGAATGATGCGCGAGCCGGTGGAGCCGATCGGGTGGCCCAGCGCACAGGCGCCGCCGTGGATGTTGACGCGGGCGTGGTCGATGCCCAGCTCCATGATCGGCAGCATCGCCACCATGGCGAAGGCTTCGTTGATTTCCCACAGATCCACATCGGCCACACTCCAGCCGGTTTTTGCCAGAATCTTGCTGATCGCGCCGCACGGGGCCAGCGTGAACTCGCTCGGATGCTGGCTGTTGGTGCTGTGGCCGACAATGCGGACCAGCGGCTTCAGGCCCAGTGTATCGGCCTTGCTCTGCTTCATCAGCACCAGTGCCGAGGCGCCGTCGGAAATCGAGCTGGCGTTGGCGGCGGTCACCGTGCCGTCTTTGGCGAATGCCGGCTTCAGTTGCGGAATTTTTTCGACGTTGGCATTGCCCGGTTGCTCATCGGTATCAACAAGCTGATCGCCCTTGCGCGACGGTACCGTGACCGGAACGATTTCATCCTTGAACCAGCCATTGTTGATGGCAGCGTTGGCACGCTTCAGCGATTCGATCGCAAAGGCATCCATCTGCTCGCGGGTAATGCCTTTTTTATCCGAGACTTCCTGAGCAAACGAACCCATCAGGCGGCCGGTTTCGGCATCCTCCAGGCCATCCAGAAACATGTGATCGAACACCTGGCCGTGGCCCATACGGGCGCCGTTACGGTACTTGTCCAGTACATAGGGAGCATTGGTCATCGACTCCATGCCGCCAGCGACCATGATCTCACTCGAACCGGCAACAATCTGGTCATGGGCGAACATGGTGGCGCGCATGCCGGAGCCGCACAGCTTGTTGATGGTGACCGCGCCAGTGGCATCCGGCAGGCCGGCCAGACGCATGGCCTGCCGGGCCGGGCCCTGCTTCAGGCCGGCGGGCAGGACGCAGCCCATGATCACGTCTTCTACTTGCTCCGGCTTGATGCCAGCGCGCTCAATGGCCGCGCGAATGGCGGCGGCACCCAGCTGCGGTGCGGTCAGGCCCGACAGGCTGCCCTGAAAGCCGCCCATGGCGGTACGGGCACCGTTAACGATAACAACTGGATCCTGGCTCATGCTTCAACCCTCGGTTCAGGCGCCGGGTAGGCGCGGACGCGGAAAAGGCGCGCATTGTACCCCAGTCGCCGGGCCATGACAGTCACGCCGCCAACACGAGCTCTGTGTGAGCCTCGGTGGCAGTAGTCCGGGTGCCTTGTTATCATCCCGGGCCTGTTCGTGGCCTTGCGCAGGTATGCGTTGGCCGCCGTTTTCTGTATCTGTCACTGTCAGGGGAACCATCATGGCTTTTGAACTGCCCGCGCTTCCGTATCCGAAAAATGCCCTCGAGCCGCATATTTCTGCTGAGACCCTGGACTACCACCATGGCAAGCATCACAACGCCTACGTGGTGAAACTGAACGAGCTGATTGCCGGCACCGACATGGAAAAGCAGTCGCTGGAGGAAATCATCAAGGTGGCTGGCCCGGGGGTGCTGTTCAATCAGGCTGCCCAGGTCTGGAATCACACCTTCTACTGGCACAGCCTGAGCCCGAATGGCGGTGGTGAGCCGACTGGCGCACTGGGTAACGCCATCAGCGCCAAGTGGGGTTCCTTTGACAAGTTCAAGGAAGCCTTCAACGCTAAGGCCATGGGCAACTTCGGTTCCGGCTGGACCTGGCTGGTGAAGCTGGCGGATGGCTCGCTGGATATCGTCAATACTGATGATGCCGGCACCACTTTGACCCATTCGAGCCAGACTGCGTTGTTGACCTGCGACGTGTGGGAACATGCTTACTACGTCGATTACCGCAATCTGCGCGCCAAGTATCTGGAAGGTTTCTGGGCGCTGGCCAACTGGGAATTTGCCGCCAAGAACTTTGCCGGCTGATCTCGATCGGAAAAGGGGCCTGCGTGGCAGGCGCCTTTTCCGAAAATAAGGGGAATCGCTGGTGAAAGGACTGGTGACGGTATTGCTGCTGTGCTTGCCTTTGTCGTGTTTGATGACGGGGTCTTTGATGGCCGAAACAACGGCCGACAAGAGCGGTGAGCACAAGGCAGAAAAGAGCCCGGATCTGGTGCAAATGGAAAATCTGGCTGAGGCCGGGATTCTGGAAGCCCTGAAGGCGGTGCAACGCAGTGGCAGTTTTTATCCGTTTGCCATGGGCTTGAGTGGCGTCAGTGAGCAGCTGCAACTTGTCGGCTATCAGGGGGAGCCGGAGGCCAGGCCATCGGTGGACGATTTCGCGGTAGCGCTTTTTCTGCAGCTCAGGGAAATGGCGAAAAGGGATAAAGACCTGGTCGCGGCTGTGGTGCTGAAGCCGTTTCATGCAACAGCGGAGGATGGCAGCAAAGTTCCGGGTATCTGGGTGGCGGCTGACCATCGGAGCGAGAAGCCCTGGGTCATGTTTCAGCCCCTGATAATGCGCTCTCCGGGCACATACGTGCTGGGACAGATCATATATCAACCTTCTGAGGAGTCGATTTTTACCGAAACTCCCTGACAGGCAATGCGACCGATTGCCCGGTCCTTCGAAACCCTTTATCAGAGGGCGGAACGGTAAAACCCCGGCTTATTTCATCGGCGCACTGAGCCGCAGATACCAGGCCAGTGCCGCCGCCGCATCTTCCATGCCCTTGCGGAACGGAAACACGGCAGCCGTCTGGCTGTTGCTTTCCAGGGCTTGCTGGAACAGGGTCAGCTGGAACCTGCTCTTGTCTCCCTGGACCAGCTGGCAGGCGGTCATCGCCCGGTTCTGGTCGGGGATCATGCCGCGGCCGAAATACCACATGGCACACAGGTACGAGGCCGGGTACATCGGGCTCTCGTCGTTCACCATGCTATGGGTCAGGGCGGCGCTGAAGTGGGCCAGCGCCTGATCATACTGTTCTGCCTCATAGGCGCTCAGCCCCTGCTGCAGCATGCTTTCCATGGCCATATCCGCCAGCGAAGTTGCCGGCGCCAGTATCATCAGCAGTAGCCATCGGGCCATGGTCTGTCCTCCCTGTCCGAGAACCGCATTAGACCGAACCCCTGACGGGATGTCGATGGGGTTATTCAGAGATGGCCCGGGGCTGCTACACTTGCGTCTTCTACAGCCGGCCCCTATCCGCCATGAATGAAGATCGCGACCTGAAGCTTGGCAATATCCATGACATCAATGTCGATGATGACACCGTCGAGCCACATCCCGGGCAACGCCCGGCTCGTCAGGGCGAAGAACCTGCCAGGGCTAAAGCTGCACGCACTGCTGTTGCCAAAACTGCTGTTGCCAAAGATGGCAGCAGCGTCTGGATGGCGAGCACCGCTTTTCTGGTGGTGCTGGTACTGGTTCTGGGCACCTGGTTCCATCGACAGCTTAGTGGCCTGCAGGCGGTGGTGGATAATCGTTTGAGTGAGTCGACCGAGCAGCTGGGTTCGCTGGCGTCGCAGCTGTCGGCTACCGATGAAGAGGTCACCCAGACCTCGGATCAGGTCAAGCAGACCCTGGCTACCCACGACAGCGAGATTCGCAAGCTCTGGGATGTCTCCAACAAACGCAACCGCGACTGGATCGAGAAAAATCAGGCTGAAATTGCCAAGCTGACCAGACAGCGTGCCGAGCTCGGCAAGGCGGTAGAGGCACTGAAAACGGAAATCACAGCCATCAGCAAACAGAACGAGCAGTTGGTGCTGGCGCGGAATCAGTTGCAAACCCGCATTGAGGTGCAGGCCGAAGCGGCCAAACAACTGGATGCCCGGCTGGCGGCACAGCAGAAACAGGTTGAGACGCTGAATAAATTGCTGCCGGCGATCCAGTCGCTGGCACGGGTAGAGAGCGCTGGCGGCGGCATCGGTAATCGCCTTACCGAGATTGAGGCAGCCATCAATGCGTTCGATGCCTATCGGCGCCAGGTTAACGTCAGACTGGATCGCCTGGATGGCGGGGCACCCTGACCGGGTGAATCGGGAGCTGGTAACAGACAATGAATGATATCCCGGAGAACAAGCAGAAGCGGCTGATGTCGCTGAATCAGGACGTGCTGGCCGTGTCGCCCGGGTCGACGTCCTCTCGCGAGGCGATCAATACAACAAGACCGATGCGTCAGACCCGGACGGAGGAGCCCAGCCAGCAGCTGCCCGCCAGTCGTGGTCGTGGCGTGGCGGTGGCCTTGGGCGGGCTGGCGATTATCATGCTGATTCTGCTTGGGGTGGTCTCCATGACCATGCTGCAGATGCAGCAGCGGGTCGATGAACTTCAGCAGCAGCTGAGTGCATCCGGCCAAAGTGTCGATCTTGCTCCGATGGAAGCCCGAATCAATGCGCTGGAAAGTCAGCTGGGCCCGGTGGATAAGCGCCTGACGGTGCTGGAGCAGCAGCCGCTGGTGGTGCAGGGCGACAGTCGGAGCCCCGAAGCTGCCAGTCAGGCAGGGCTGGCTCAGGCCAACGCGCGACTGCGCAAGCTGGATATCGAAATGAACCGGCTGTCCTCCGAGGTCAGCAATGTCAGTGGTCAGGTTTCCGGTGTGCTGGCGCGAGTCCAGAAAGCGGAAACGCTGGCCGCCAGTCAGCGCAATGCGCTGGCTGTATTGACACCACGCATTGATGCCATAGAGGCCGAATCCGGTCAGTCTGACCGTGCGGCAAAGCTGGCGGAAATCGAGGAACGTCTGGAGCGCACCAACAACGACATCCGCAGTCTCTACCGGATGCTGGAAATGGGCCGCTGATCCTTCTCCAGCACTGGCCTGAGGGCTGGTGTTGGCGTACTTCCCTGCTACAATGCCGGCCGCGCGCCAGTGGTGAAATTGGCAGACACGCTGGATTTAGGTTCCAGTGCCGCAAGGCGTGGGGGTTCAAGTCCCTCCTGGCGCACCATAAGCTCATAAACTGCAGTCCCGTGCAGGTGGCATCGGCCCGGCAATGTCGTTCTCATCAGCGCCTGCTTTGTGTATGAAGGAATGTCTATGCGTAACCTGATTCCGCTGTTGTTTTTTTCTGTGCTGCTGTACAGCCATAGCGCGGCGGCCATGACGATTGCCGAAGCATTTGATAGAGCCGTGCAGCATGATCCGGCGATTCCCCAGTCGCTGGCCATTTATCAGGCTGAGCGTTCACGCTCCGGCGCGGTGTCCGGCCAGCGTTTGCCATCATTGAATGCATATGCCCAGGCCTATCGGGGGCGCAGTGAGTTCGACAGCAACCTGTTTCCGACCCCGGATGATGCCAGCTACGGCAATCAGTACACCTACGGTGCCGAGTTGCGACAGCCGCTGTTTCGGCGCGACTGGTTGGCCTTGGGGCGGCAGGCCGATGCGCTGGATCAGCAGGCCGAGGTAAACAAGGAAGATCGTATTCAGCGCTTGGTGCTGCGCCTGGCGGATCGCTATTTCGGGGTGCTGCTGGAAATCGAGAATCTGGAAACGGCGACCTCCGAACGCGAGGCGCTGGCGAAAGCACTTGAGGATACCCGCAATCGCCATGATGCCGGTGTTGTTGCCGAAACCGACCTGCGCGAATCCCAGGCTCGCTTTGATCTGGCCCGCGCCAGAGCCATGCGTGCAGAAGTGGCGTTGAATTCTGCCCAGGCCGCGCTGCATGAAGTTACCAATAATGGCCGGGCGGTATTGCCGCGTCTGCGCGCCGATGCGGTGTTGCCGGCACTGGATCCGGTATCCGAGGAAGAGTGGGTGGCGCTGGCTCGCGAGCGCAGTCTGGTGTTACAGCGCGCCAGAGAAAATGTCACGGTAGCCAAGGCGCAGCGCAGCACCAGCCGCTCGGCCTATTCGCCGACACTGGATGCAGTGGCGCGCTACCGTCAGGACGACACCACCGATTTTGCCGATGGTCAGGAGCGCACTGACATGCAAGTCGGTGTCGAGCTGAATATTCCGCTGGTGAACGGCGGTATTGCGCGTGCCCGCAGCCGCGAGGCCTCCTACATGTATGAGGCGGCGCGGGCTGAGCTTGCACGACTGGATCTCGAAACCGAACGCCGCATCCGTCAGCTCTACAGCGAAGTGGAGGCCGATCGACTGCAGGCCGATGCGCTCGGGGTGGCGGTGGAGTCTGCCGTGCTGGCGCGCGAGGCTACCGGGAATGGCTATCAGGCCGGTACCCGGACCATTCTTGATGTCCTGGATGCGGAGAGCCGGCTGGCCGATGCCCAGCGCAACTACGCCGGCGCCCGGTACGGTTTTCTGGTCAGCCTGCTGAATCTCCGTTACGAGGCCGGCGTGTTGACGGCGGACGATTTGCTCCAGCTGGATCCGCTGCTTGCCATGGCGCAGTAACAGCTCAGGAAACGTCGCTCACTGTGCGCAAATGAGCGCGTTGGTAATAGGCGGACGAGAGGGCGTGAAACTCGGTGCTGATCAGGTCGTACAGCTCCCGGGGCGACAGGCCAGCGGCCTGACGTCGCGGCATTAACCCGAAGGCTGGCCAGTCGATTTGCTGGCGGCCCGCGGCACGCAGTAGCTCCGGCACCCGCGCCGGAGCCGAGAACTCCGCCTGCAGGCGCAGGTTCTGATGAACCATCTGCTCCTGCAGCCTGAGCGGGTCGGTGACCTCGATGTAGTTGTCCACCACCAGGCAGAGCAGCTCGTCCAGTCGGCGCCATACCAGGCGCTTTTCCGGGTCGCTGTAGCGGTTCCAGTCAACCACCTCATGAAGGAAGCGTTTGCAGCCCCGGCAGACGGTGTCGCCGTAGGTGGTGGAGCAGATGCCGACGCAGGGCGTGCCAACAGGTTTCTGGGTCATGGACGTTTCAGGGGCATGGCGCGGAACAGTCCTTGTGGTTTCTCCGGGTCCGGGGATTGTCGGGCATTGAGTCGAACGGGTAAATGGGCGATAGTAGTCGCCTGACTGCAGGCGCCGCAGTCCATAAGAATAAAGTCGGAGAAAACAACATGTTAGCCCGTGTGCTTGGTTCCCTTCTGGTGGCACTTCTGGTGGCAGGCTGTGCCGGTGTCAAAATCGGTGTGCCAACCACCTCGGGAGCTTTTATCTCCGCCGCCAGGGGCAAGGTATTTGAACCGCTGGATACGCTCGACCCTCGTAATGCAATGATCTACGTGTACCGGCCGGTTAATCAGTGGGGCTACGAGGAAGTTCAGGCTCCGACCTTTTTTATCGACAGCACCCAGATTTTCGGCCTCAAGAGCGGCGCCTATTCCTGGCTGGAAGTGCATGGCGGGCGCTACGATTTTTACGCCCGTCGTCCGCTCAGCATGCTGTTTCTGAAAACCATTTTTGAAACTCCGCTGCGGATTGAAGGTGGCAAGGTCTATTACTTCCGCTATTCGGAGGACCAGCCACTGGTGCTGGAAGAGTTGGTTGCCGATGCCGAGAATTACGTTCAGTCCGGGCCATTACAACAGGTGCCCGAGTCCGTTGCCCTGCGAGAGTTGAAGAACCTGCGTCTTGACGAGATGGGCCTTTACTACGGTGGCGAGACTTACGAGGAGCCGCGCTGGGCACCGTTTTTCACCTTTCCGGAAGAAGCGCCGGATGATGCACCGTCGGTGGCCAGGCAGTAACGCTGCACGAATTCAGTTCTCGGTGTAGCGTTTCTTGGTTAACAGCAGTTTTTTCCATTGCTCGACATACTCGGGCAGCGCTGGTGATTGCAGGTTCATGCCGGTCATTTCCTGTACCGCCTGCGGGCTGATCGGCTTGCCACCATACTGATGCACCACCCGTAACAGGGCGTGCGTATGCAGTTTGGCTTGTGACATGAAACGCTGGTCGAAATACAGGTATTTGTCGTCCCAGCCCAGTACCCGGGTCTCCAGCGAAAAATGCTGGTAAGGGCGCAGCTCGCGAACGTAGGCGATTTCAGTGTTGGCAACGACGGCGTTGCAGCGCGCCTGCAGCAACTTGTCGAGCAGGCCGGTGGACACGGCATGCTCAAGTCGGGCGCGGTCCATGAATTTGAGATACTTGGCATTGTTCAGGTGCATGTTCAGGTCGATATCGAACAGCCCGACCCGGAACTCCATCGAGACCGTATCAAACAGGTTATGCGTCGGTGGACGTTTGCGCCTTAGCGCAGCACTGATCATTTCGAGCATTGCTTCCCCCCTGATTCGGAGCAATGACAGGCAAGGGTTCGAGTATAAGAAGCTCGCCTGATTATATCCATGATCAATTGGTACCGGGGGTGCAGCTATTCTGTCTGCCCGGGTGACCTCGCAGAGGCCGGGATGAGCGTTTTGGTAATGGACGTCGGCCGCTATCTCGTTGTTATACTCCCGGCCCTTATGACCAGCCAGTCGATATGGGAGTCAGCATGGAAATCAGTAAGGTTGTAGCAGTTATCACCGGTGGCGCCTCAGGTCTGGGCCGTGCCACTGCAGAAGCGATTGTGGCCCGTGGCGGCAAAGTCATGATTCTTGATCGTGACGCCAAGCGTGCAGCGGAAACGGCGGCGGAGCTCGGCGCCAACGCCGACTACGTCGAAACTGACGTCACCCTCGAAGGTTCGGTACAGGCAGCCATTGCCCGGACGCTGGAAAAGTTTGGCGCCATCCATGTCTGCGTCAACTGTGCCGGTGTCGGTTCGGCAATGAAAACGGTGGGCCGGGAAAATGCGCCGCACGATCTTGGTGTATTCGAGACAGTGGTCAAGATCAACCTGATTGGCACCTTCAATGTGCTGCGTCTGGCAGCTGCTGCCATGGCCAGCAATGAAGGCAATGACGATAGTGAGCGCGGCGTTATTATCAACACCGCCTCGGTGGCGGCGTTTGATGGCCAGGTCGGCCAGGCCGCCTATGCGGCCACCAAAGGCGGTGTGGTCGGCATGACCCTGCCGATTGCCCGTGACCTTGCCAGCCTCGGCATCCGTTGCAACACTATTGCTCCGGGTATTTTCAATACGCCGTTGATGAATGCGGCGCCGGACAAGGTCAAGCAGCCGCTGATTGATATGACCCAGTTCCCGAAGCGCCTCGGCCATCCGCCGGAGTACGCTGCGCTGGTCTGTCACATGATCGAAAACCGTTTCCTGAATGGCGAAACCATCCGTATTGACGGCGCCATCCGGATGCAGCCGCGATAATCGTAACCTTCTGAAATAAAAGAACTCTCCCGGGGTGGCAACATGGCCCCGGGGGTATTCTGCCGCAGCATATTAATTTGTCACAATTTCGTTTAGGCCTACGCTTACTTCTGTCATCTGCTTATTGCTATGGTCATGGCTCAGCTGTCGGGTTCGCCCGGCACTTTGCCGTTGATCATGGTGTTCAGCGTCAACAGAAGAGGGGCTTGTCATGTTGATCAAGTATCTGAACGATCTCGACCGGGCTGTCCAGCGCGCCCGTCAGACCCTTGATATCGACTCCATCGGTCGTTGCATGGATTGCGTCGCGGTACTGCAGGACTATCTGGCCGGCCAGATGGAGCCGGTGCAGCGCAAGGGCTTTGAAATCATGGCGCATCTGCTGCCGGCGGACTTTGATATGTGGACGGCGAAATGGTTGTCTGCCCGCCACAGCCGGGTGCCGATGTCACGGGCGGCCGGCGCGCTGTAACGCCAGCGCTGCCCGCTTTTCCTCCGGAAACAGGTCCTGCTGGCGTGCCGGCAGGGCATCCTTCAGGCGCAAGCCGATCCCCAGCAAACGTATTGCTCCCGGCCGCCGCTGCCACTGCGAGTGCAGCAGGTTCTCGAACACTTCCCGGTCCGGCGCGGCTCCCGGCGCCTCGCAGCTGGCACTGGTGAAATCGTCATAACGCACCTTGATATAGAGCCCGTGGACCAGATAGTGGGCATCAAGGCGGGCCAGCCGCCGGCCCAGATCCTCCTCCAGTCCGGCCAGTGCGTTGAGCCAGCGCGGCAGATTGTTCAGATTCTCGTCAAAGGTTCGTTCGACACTGACGGATTTGCGCCGTCGGCTGTTTTGCACTTGGCGGTCGTCTTCACCGCGACACAGGTGCCAGAGCCGCTCGCCAAAGCTGCCGAATAGTTGACCGAGCTCCAGCCGGGTCAGGACCTGCAGGTCGGCACAGGTGCGCAGGCCGTGGCTGTGCATCTTCTCGCCCGTCACCCGACCAACGCCGAAGATTTTCTCCACCGGCAGCGCTGCGATAAAATCGGCGATCTGCTCCGGGCGGATGACGAACAGGCCGTCAGGTTTGCGCCAGTCGCTGGCAATCTTGGCCAGGAATTTGTTCGGGGCGACGCCGGCGGACACGGTGATTCTGACTTCGTCGCGAACCTGCTGGCGCAGCGCTTCAGCGATGCGGGTGGCGCTGTTCTGAAACTGTTCGCAGTCGCTGACATCAAGAAAGGCCTCGTCCAGTGACAGCGGTTCGATCCGGTCGGTAAAGCGCTTGAAGATGGTCTGGATCTGGGCCGAGACGCGCCGGTACTTGTCGAAATCCGGCTTCAGGATGACCAGATCCGGGCACAGGCGCAGCGCCTGCGAGGATGGCATGGCCGAGCGTACCCCGTCACGGCGCGCTTCGTAGTTGCAGGTGGCAATCACCCCGCGTCGACCCGGATCGCCCCCCACCGCCACCGGCCGGCCGCGCAGCGCCGGATTGTCACGCACCTCGACAGCGGCGTAAAAACAGTCACAGTCAACGTGAATAATTTTTCGTGGTGTCGTGGTCATGCTTTGGCTAGCCTTGCAGGCACGCAGTGGTCCGCTATCCGGATTGCAAAGCATAACAGGGAGAACCGGATGAATCTGATGCCGCGCCGCTCGGCGGTATTGATTGTCGGTGCAGGGCCTACCGGATTGACACTGGCAATCCGACTACGGCAATTGGGTATCGACTGCCTGGTGATCGACAAGCTGGCCGAGCCCATGCCCTGGTCAAGAGCGCTGGGCCTGCATTCGAGAACGCTGGAAATTTTTCATGCTCTTGATGTGCTGGAGCCGGTACGTCAGCTCAGCAATGTACAGACTTCGGTTACCGTACATAACGATGAGGGAATGCTGCTGACGCTCGACCTGACCACCCTTGAGGCGCCGTTTCCGTCGCTACTGATCTGTCCGCAGGGTGATGTTGAGAAAGTGTTGGCAGAGCGCTTCGAAGCACTGGGCGGCAGGGTCTGGCGAAGCGTCTCGCTGCAATCCTTTATCCAGCATGGCGACAGTGTGGTGGCCAACCTGCTGGTTGAAGGGAATATTCATCGGCTCGAATGTGCCGTGCTGGTCGGTTGCGACGGCGCCCATTCACGAGTGCGCGAGCAGCTTGGCGTCAGTTTTGACGGGATCACCGAGAAGGATCACTTCCTGATTGCCGATCTTGATATCAACTGGTCGTTGTCCCGATCCAGTTCCCATGGCTTCCTGCTTTCGACGGGCAGCATGATTGCCTTGCCGATGCCGGACTGCTGGCGGCTGGTGATCAATCAGGCCGCGTCAGACGATACCGAGTCGGACGTTACGCTGGCGCCATTCCGGGAGCGGCTGACAGCGGCATTTGGTGAATGTCCGCCACTGGGGGTGCCGCGCTGGTTGACCCGTTTTACCATCCAGCGCCGGCTGGCCAGCCGTTATCGCCAGAATCGGGTATTGCTGGCTGGCGACGCCTGTCATATCCAGAGCCCGCTGGGTGCCCAGGGTATGAATACCGGTATCGGTGATGCCTTCAATCTGGCCTGGAAACTGGCGCTGTTTCTGGGTGGTATTGGCGGCGGTCGGTTGCTGGACAGTTATGAACGTGAGCGCCGACCAGTGGCACGGACCATGCTGTATTCGGTTGATTTGCTGTCGCGCGGTTCTTTCTCCCGCAATCGTCTATTACGTGCCGGGCGTGACTGGATGCTGAAATTCATGAATGGTCGGCCGGGGCTCGGCCGGCGCTTGCTGCGTCGTGCCAGTCAACTTGATATTGCCTATCGGGACTCGGATCTGGTGGCAGCCGGTTCTGCCGGCTGGCCAGCGGGGAAGGTTGGCCCTGAGCCCGGCGACCGGGTGCCGGACGCCCGTCTGGGTTGTGGCAATGAAGTGTTGCACCTGATCGATCTGTTGCGCGATCCACGCCACTATCTGTTGATTCAGCTGGATGATGAACCGGATTCACAGCAGCTGGTGACTGCCTATGCGCTAGCTGATCGGGTGCCGGCTGAATTTGGCAAGTGGGTGCGAACACTGGTTGTGGCTGGCGGTACAGCGGCGAAAAGTTTGCGGGAGCTGGAAGAGTTTGATGTTTCCCTGTTGACTGATCAGCACGGTGAGTTTTGTCAGCGCTTTGGCGCAGGGGCCGGGCTGTGGGTGATGCGCCCGGATGGCCATCTGGCGTTCCGGGCGTCTCTGGTCGATGCCGATCAGTTGCTGGACTGGTTGCGCAGTTTCCTGCGCCGATAAAACAGGGGGGCTGCCCACCAGAGCAAGCCAATGCTGCCGCCACCTGAATTTTTTTTGGCAACATAGGAGGCAGAGACCGGGGTCGTTGCGCTGAGAGAGTTATTGGCTATCCGGTAATCATCCTGCGCTGCCTGGACTGACGCATTCGCGGTCAGGCTTGCTTCATCCATGCCCTGCCAGCTGCCTTCAAATTGAATCTTGTGGCTCATGCCCGGCGGCATGCTGCGTGGGACGGTGCATGCCCAGGTCGCGCCATCAAGGATGCAGTCGCTCGACCCGGTGCTCAGCAAGCTGTCATTGGCGGATACCGTGGCGATAACGGTGCTTGCGTTATTATTAATGCTAACGTTCCTGATGGTCAGCACGAAGTTGAAATCCTTATCCGGATTGATCCCGGCAGGCATGCTCAGGAAAACCTTGACGTCAACCAGGGGATCGCCCGCATTTTTGCTGGTGTTTTCAATCCAGCCAGAGAATCGGCTCAATTTGGTGTAGACCCCGGGGTTCTGGCTGCTATTGCAATTGGTTGAGCCGAAGCTGGTGGCCCCGAGCAGCCAGTCACTATCAGTCCTGCCTGAGGTCAGCAGGGTATTCGCCGGTATCATCAGAGGGCCGCCGCTGTCGCCGAAACAGGCGTCCTGACCATTTGGCAGGGTTGCCTGGTCTACAGTGGGTTCCCACGCGCAAATCATATTTCCGGTTAGACCGCCCCAGGCATCTCTGCACAGTGAGTTGGAGAACGGCAGGTAATCAATGTCGGCCTCCTGAAGATAATCCGGTTGATTGCCGGCAACCGCATTGTCCGGATCAAACTTGGCATCGTCGAAAACTCCCCAGCCAATGATGCGGACAACATCGTTGAGAATACGGGATGATTCAACATTGTTCATGATGTCGTTGTCGGCGAGGCTGATGGTTTCAACGTTAGCCGGTCTGGCCAGCTGCACGAGGGCGATGTCGGAATCGTCACTGCCGTCGGCGACGCCATACCTCGGGTGGGCAAACAGGTTGCTGACGAAATACTGGGGCACATCGACAAGGTCCGGCAGGCCGATCCGCGCCACAGTTGCCTCGGCTGTTTGCTCATAATCCAGTGGATCTGCGCCGTTGCCCGGTGTGGTAATGCAGTGCGCTGCTGTAATAACCCAGCCTGGAGCAATCAGGCTACCGCCGCAAAATGGATCGACCTGATAGGCATCCTGTTCTGGCAGGTACAGGTGCAGCCCCGCCATCCATGGATAGGTCCGGGAGGCGTCCTCGCCTCCGACGATCTTGGTCGCGGGTCGTTCCTCTGCCATTGCCTGAGAGGCAAGCACGATAGCAGCGGAAAACAGTAGCGACTTCATAATCAGACTCCTGATGGATCAGGTTCGGAGGGCCATCATTGTAAGGTCGATTAAAGCGAAGTGGCGTGGACCATCCAGTGATTGCTGTCATTGGCACGTTGCAGGTGTTGCTCCAGATGATGCAGGGCGCCCTCCAGACTCTGGTCGCTGCTGCTGACTGCTACCAGCGCTGCACGGAACTCTGTTCCTTGCTGACGCAGGTCGCTGAGCAGGTTTTCAGCGGACGTAACAGTAGTGCAGGGCAGCATCAGTGCCAGCGCCTGTTCGTTATAGCGGGCAGCAACGTCGCTGCGCCGCAGCCGTTGTGACAGCCGCTCCGCCAATGTTGCCAGATTCTGGTTGGCACCGGCTTCGACCAGCACCAGCGTCAGGTGTGCGGCCATCCGGTCGTGCAGGGGCAGGAGCCATCCTGCGGTGGAAATCAGCGCCTGATGGCTGATCAGGCCGGTTTGCGGGTCACGCCAGGTGGCTTCCAGAGCCAGGCGTTCATGAGCCTGATTACGATACAGCAGAATCCCGGCATACAGGGCGCAAGCCAGCATGATGGTGCCGGCAAACCACATTGCAGACACATCCGCACCGATACGACGCTCACCCAGACTGATCAGGACAGCTACTGCCATCGCGCTCAGGCCGAGCAGCACATTAAAGCGCATCGGCCCATGTAGCAGGCCGCCGCTGAGAATCAGGACCAGAAACAACATCAGGGAGGGAGGCATCGGTGACGGGTCGAGCCAGACCGATGCGGCAATGGCGCAGATATCCAACGCCACGCCACCGACTTCTGCGAGCATACCGCCGCGCCAGATCAGCACTCCGTGCAGCCCGACGTAAGCGCCCAGTATTACCAGTGCCAGCCAGGAGCCGATGTCGATACCACCCTGATACAGGTAGAGGAAGGTAATCAGCGCAAACACCAGTCGGGCGCTACTGCGGACCAGAGTCAGGGCGTTGTCGGTGGCGAGGCGGTCGGAAAAGCGCATGTCTTTGTACTCCTTGTCGGCGTACAGTTTACCGCGACAGTCCTGTCAGGTAACGAATTCTCTCGATTACTCTGTCGCCAGAAGCTGCTTTTTCAGGTTCTTCGAATAGGGCTGTGGGCCAAACCAGATGTTGAGGTAGGCCGAAGCAAAATCATGTCCCTGTTCCCGGGTTAACAACTGATCATTTAGCAGTAGTTCCAGCTCGCCGCCGGGCAGATAGCGTAGCTGGTAGCGATCACCGTCGCTGATATCACGATAATGGCTGTTGAATCGCTCCAGTCTGGCCTTCAGTCCGGAGAAAGTGGTATCGCTGACATTGCGTTCGATCATTGCCATTGCGGCCTGACTGAAGGCGGAGCCGGGCACGTCGCGTTGGTAGGCAAACTCGAGCAGCAAGGGTGGCTTTAGTGACGCCGGGCCGCCGACGCAGTCATCCCGCCACAGCATTGCCTTGCCAACCTCAATGAAACGTAATGCCTTGACCGGCGCCGAACGACACAGGTTCAGTCGGGTCTGCGAATCCAGCTCGGCCGCATGGGGCTGGCCGGACGCAGCTATGCCCGGGCTGGCAGCAGCCAGTATGGCCAGAGCGAGCAGTGCCTTCATAGTCGATTTCTGGTCCACCGGACCAGGCCTCCGATAAAGGGAAGGTGGGAGAACACGCCCTCGGTGCTGTCCCAATAGTCCTGATGCAGCACTACCTGACCGTTGTCGTTGAAGCGCAGGTGGGTCATGCCGATGGTGTTGGCCTGCATGGTGTGGCCCAGTGCCCGGGCGTGTGTGCTCATACGCCATTTCAGCCAGACATCGCGACCGTCGACGATGATCCGGTCAACTTCCACCTGAACGCTTTCTACTCGCTCGGCGGTTTCCTGCAGGTACCGACCCAGTTCAGCGCGATCATTGAAAGTGTGCAGGGTGTCATTGAAGTACAGGTCCTCCGCGTAGGCGGCATTGACCCGCTCGGCAAGGTTCGGGCCGGTCAGGTCAGCATAGACTGCCTTGACGCGCTCCACCGGCACCATGCTTTCAATTGCCGCACCGCTGAACCGGACTGATGCTTCCTGATAGGCAGAAACATAGCTGCTCCGGTCGTGACCGGCACAGCCAGCCAGCAGTGCGGTGATCAGGGCAAGGCAGGCAAGCAGGAGTGTTTTTCGTATCATGATCGCAACCTGTAAATATCCTGTCCCAGTGTCTGCCCTGTGCTATCAATCAGGCGTGAACAGAGCCCGTCACAGACGTTTCACAGCAACCCCGATACCGTTGATTGATGAAACTGAAATCCTCCCTGTCCGCCATCATCGGCAATTTCGTACTGTTCCAGTTGCTCTGGTTTGCTGCTGTGCTTGGTGCGGCGGCCGGCTGGCACTGGCCCGCGCCTCTGGCACTGGCGGCACTGCTGGCGTGGACTCATGCCAGTGGCGGCGATTTGCGAGCCGACCTGCGCCTGGTGTGCCTCGGCCTGGTAACCGGGACAGTGTTTGAAGTGCTGCTGCTGGCAACCGGTCTGGTTAGATACGAGTTGCAATGGTGGGCCGCAGTGCCGCCGCTGTGGATTCTTTGCCTGTGGGCCGGGTTCGCTCAATCTTTCCTGTATTCCCTCGCCTGGATGCGTGGTCGTTGGCTGGTGGCGGCAGTGTTCGGTGGTGTCGGTGCGGTAATGTCCCTGTTTGCCGGGCTACGATTTGGTGCAGCACAGCCGTTGCAGGGAGAAATGGCGCTCCTGGCTGTCTACGGCGCAGGCTGGGCGTTGTTGGTGCCGTGGCTGGCGTGGTTGGCAGCAGACTCCGCAGAGCGTCATCCGCAGGTGCCTGCATGAGCCCTTTACTGATCACTGCGTTGGCACTGATGCTGGCATGTCTGTTTGGCTGGTGGCGCCAGACAGTAACCCGCAATGCCGGCCATGTTGACGTGATCTGGACCTTTGGCGTTGGCGCCAGCGCCGTTTTTTACCTGGCTGTGGGCAGTGGCGATATCTGGCATCGTCTGTTTGCGGCGGGCCTCGCGGGGTTCTGGTCGCTGCGTCTGGGGATGCACATCTGGCGTCGTGTCCATGGTGTCGAGGAGGAGGGGCGCTACCGGGCTATTCGCCAGCACTACGGTGGCCGGGTCAATCTGTTTCATCTGTTCTTCTTCCTCTCTCAGGGCTTGTTGGCCTGGCTGTTTGCGCTGCCGCACTTCGTTATTGCTGCACATCCCGGAGGCTCTCAAGCGATGCTTGTCGCCGGTGTTGCAATCGGTATTGTTGCACTGGCTGGTGAGGCGATTGCTGACCGCCAGCTGCAGCACTTTCGGCAGCAGCCCGCCAATCGTGGCAAAACCTGCCGTTCTGGCTTGTGGCGTTATTCCAGGCATCCGAACTATTTTTTTGAATGGCTGCACTGGTTCAGTTACCCGCTTATTGCCTGGGGTGCGCCACACGCAGGATGGTTGTGGCTGGCACCTGTTTTTATGTTTTTGTTCCTGTGGTTCGTCACCGGAATCCCTTACACCGAACGGCAGGCGCTGAAAAGCCGTGGCGATGATTATCGCCGGTACCAGAACAGCACCAGCCCGTTTATTCCATGGAGACCCCGATCATGATGATTACCCTTGCTGAGCACAGGGTTGCGCCTGACAGCCTGATCCGTTTCGGTATCCGCCGCTTGCTCAGGCAGCGTCTTGCCGGTGAGTATGCCGGCTCCGGATCAGAAGGTATTGAGGCGCGCAAGCAACTGCTGATGGAGCAGATGGCCAGTGGGCCGGTGGCAGTGGCGCAGCAGCAAGCCAACGATCAGCACTACGAGGTGCCGGCACGTTTCTATCAGCTGGCACTGGGCCCGCATCTGAAATACAGCAGTGCTTTCTGGGGGGATGGTGTGCGTACCCTGGAGGAGGCGGAGGCTGCCATGCTGGCGTTGACCTGCGAGCGGGCCGAGCTGGAGGACGGGCAGAAGGTGCTTGAGCTTGGCTGTGGCTGGGGCTCCCTGTCATTGTGGATGGCAGAACATTATCCGCACAGCTCGTTTGTCTCGGTCTCCAATTCTGCCTCGCAGCGTGCCTGCATCGAGCAGCAGGCATTGTCTCGCGGGCTGAAAAATCTCACCGTGATTACGGCAGATGTTTCCGGCTTTGTTGCGCAGGGGAAGTTTGATCGTGTGGTGTCCGTGGAGATGTTCGAGCATATGCGCAATCATCGGGAGCTGATGCGTCGCATTCACTCCTGGCTGGTTCCCGGCGGCAAGCTGTTCGTGCATATATTCTGCCACCGGGAGTTGTTTTACCCGTTCGAGATCGAGGGTGAGAAAAACTGGATGGGTCGTTACTTCTTCACCGGCGGCGTGATGCCCTCATTCGATCTGCTTGATCGCAGTCAGGACTGGTATCAGCTGGAGCAGGCCTGGCAAGTTAACGGCAAGCATTACTCGCGCACGCTGGAAGCCTGGCTGGATAATACCGATGCCCGGGAGGACCAGATCATGCCGGTTCTGACGGCGACCTATGGCGAAGAAGCGAAGCTCTGGTTGCAACGCTGGCGGATGTTTTTCATGGCCTGCTCGGAGCTGTTCGGCTATGGTGATGGCACGGAATGGTTTGTCGGCCATTACCGTTTTGTCGCTGAATAACGCGGGAATTTTCCATGGTGCGTCGCGCCGGCCTCCAGTATCGCTTGACCCGCGCCTACCTGCTGCAGGTGGTGCTGATCAGCTTCGCCACCCTGTTCGGTGTCTGGGTAACTGCCCAGATTATCGAGAGGGTGCTGGTGCGTCAGGCGTTGTCCATGGAGGCAGAACATTTTTGGGAAGCCCGAGAGCAAAACCCGGATATTCAGCGGCCCAATACCCGCCACCTGCTGGGCCTGATTGATGGGCCTGACGGTGATGATATTCCGGCTGCGCTGCGTGGTTTGCCGCCTGGCAAATACAGTCGCGTCGATTACAACGGCCAGACTCCGATTGTCTATGTTGAACGGCGCGGCGGGGAAACACTGTATCTGATCTTTGACGAGCAGCGCGTTTCCGTGCTGGCTTTCGTATTTGGCATCCTGCCGCTCAGTGGTGTCTTGCTGGTTATATATATCGCTTCATTCCTGACCTGGCGTAAATCGCGCAAGTTGGTTTCACCATTGGTGCAGCTGGCTGAATTGTTGCGGCGCACGCCGATGAATGATCCGCGCGCGGCAAGGCCGGATCTTTCCGTGGTCGAGGCCGAGGCAGACAGTGAAGTGGCAGTGCTGGTGGTGGCACTGGAGTCCTATGCCAATCGACTGGTCGGCTTTGTCGAGCGCGAGCGGCAGTTTACTCGCGATGCCAGTCATGAGCTGCGGACCCCGCTGGCGGTAATCCGGGCCAATCTGGAATTGCTCAGTGCAAAGCAGGCCAATCCAGCGGCCCTGCGGCGAATTGAGGATACTGTCGAAGACATGGAAGCGCTGATTGAAACTCTGTTATTGCTGGCACGCAGTGAAAGCCGGCAGTTGCCGGATGACGAGCTTATCGTCAACGATCTGGTCTGCAATCTGGTAGAGCGGCTCGAGCCGCTGGCATTGCGCAAGCATGTTGGCGTGCGGGTCGAGCAGAGTGTGCTGCTGGCCCTCAAGGCGCCGGAGACGGTGCTGACCATGGTGCTGACCAATCTGATTCGGAATGCAATCAACTACACCGGCTCAGGCCACGTCACGATCAGCATTGATGCCGGCAGTCTGGTGGTGCGTGACACCGGGCCCGGAATGGATTCTTCCGAGTTGCAACGATTGATGCAGCCGTTCGAAAGAGGCCAGGCCCCGGGTGAAAGCGGGCATGGGCTCGGCCTCGCTATCGTGCAGCGTCTGTGCGAGCGTTGTCGCTGGAAACTGGAAGTCGCCAGTGCCCTGGGGCAGGGAACCAGTGTTCGTGTGACGTTCCCGTTCTGGCAACGGCACTGATCAGGCGGCGTTGCTCTCCCGTACTGCAAAACCCACTCCCGGCAAGGTTTCCAGCAGCGGCAGAGCAAACGGCTTGTCGATCACCTTGCGCAGGTTGTACAGATGGCTGCGCAGGGCATCGGAATCCGGCACCAGATCACCCCACAGTTCCTGCTCGAGCTGATCACGGCTGACCACGCGTGGCGACTCGCGCATCAGAATCCGCAGAATCCGGAATGCGGTCGGCGACAACTTCAACAACTTGCCTTCGCGGCGCACTTCCTGACGCGAAGGATCCAGCTCCAGGTCTGCGACCTTGAGCACATGCGGGGCGACTTCGCCACGATTGCGACGTACCTGTGCTTGCACTCTGGCCAACAGTTCCGGCAGGGCAAACGGCTTTACCAGATAGTCATCACCACCGCGGGAAAAGCCTTCCAGCTTGTCATCAAGATGATCGCGGGCGGTGAGAAAAATCACCGGGGTGGTCAGGGTCAGATCCTTGCGCAGGTACTGGCACAGTGAATAACCGTCTTCTCCAGGCAACATGATGTCGAGCAGGATCAGGTCATAATGATGGTCACGCAGCAGTTCCCGGGCCAGCCGGCCATCACCGGCGTAATCCACCGTCGCGCCTTGCTGCTCGAGAAACTCGAGCACGCTCTGGGCCAGCTGGCGATGGTCTTCGACCAGCAACAGGGAAAGGTTGTGCAGGGTAGGGGTCATTGCTCATCTCCACGTGAATGGCCGGATAATGACCACCTGTCAGTGAAGGATGCATCAACAGTGGGGGCCAGACAACGAATACCCCCGGCGGCATCTACTCCGGCAAGCTTACTGAATGGTATTGTGCCGGACCGTCTCGGCCAGCAGCCATTGCACTGGCGCTTGCAGCCGGCTTCACACTTCTTTAACAATCAGAATGAAGGCCTGGGCAGCTTTTCCCTATCAATACCGAGGCAAAGCTGGTAGAGTCCGCGCCCTAAACTGACGTGGCCGTAGCAGATGTCTGCAAGCGCCACAACATAAGGTGCTTGATGACTGCTGAACATGCCACGCCGGGCTTCGATGCCCTCGGCCTTGCCACGCCTGTGCTTTCCGCATTGGCCTCCCTGAACTACACCCAACCGTCGCCTATCCAGGCACAGATGATCCCGCTGATGCTGGCTGGTCGTGATGTGATTGGCCAGGCCCAGACCGGTACCGGTAAAACCGCTGCCTTCGCGTTGCCGCTGATTTCCCGTTTTGCTGATAGCAGTGCCCGACATGCTCAGGTATTGGTGCTGGCGCCGACCCGCGAGCTGGCCTTGCAGGTGACTGAATCCTTTAGCCGTTACGCATCCGCCTATCCGACCATGCAGGTAGTCAGCCTGTGTGGCGGCATGGATTACCGGCCTCAGACCCGTGCGCTGCGCGACGGTGTCCAGTTTGTGATCGGCACGCCGGGCCGGGTGATCGATCACCTGAATCGCGGCACACTGAAACTCGACCAACTCGAATGTCTGGTGCTCGACGAAGCTGATGAAATGCTGCGTATGGGTTTTATTGACGACGTTGAAGCGGTGCTGGCGGCGATGCCGGCCAGCTGCCAGGTAGCCCTGTTCTCGGCCACCATGCCGACCCAGATTCGCAAGCTGGCACAGAAATATCTGAAGAACCCGGAAGAAATCACCATCAAGTCGAAAACGGAAACGGTGGCTGCCATTCGCCAGCGTTACCTGTTTGTGAACTACCGCGACAAGATGGATGCACTGGTCCGGGTGCTGGAATGTGAAGATTACGATGGTGTGATTGTTTTCGCCCGCACCAAGGAAAGCACGGTGGAGATCGCCGATGCCCTGCAGCGGCAGAACTATCGCGCTGTGGCACTGAATGGCGATATGCCGCAGAACCTGCGCGAGCAGACGGTCGAGCAGCTGAAGAGCAAGCGCATTGATATTCTGGTCGCCACCGACGTTGTGGCGCGGGGTCTGGATGTGCCGCGCATTTCCCACGTAATCAACTATGACATCTCGTTTGATGCCGAGACCTATGTGCACCGGATCGGCCGTACCGGCCGTGCCGGGCGTGAAGGTGATGCGATCCTGTTTGTAACAGCAAAGGACAAGCGTCTGCTGCAGACCATCGAGCGTGTTACCCGACAGAAAGTGGAAGAAATGCCACTGCCGACCTCTGCAGATATCAATGCTGCCCGTGAGCGTCGTTTGCGTGAGCAACTGGAGCGTGTGCTGGAGAAAGGCCAGCTGGAGCCGTTCCGCGGTTTGCTGGCGCGCTGGCAGGAAGAGCTGGAAGTGGCGCCGCTGGAACTGGCTGCTGCCATGGCAGTGCTGGCTCAGGGCGACCGTGAGTTCCATATTCAGGATCGGCCGGTATCGGCCCGTCCGCCGCGCGACCGCGATGAGCGGCCGCGTGACTCTGCCGGGCCGCGGGTCCGGGTCGAGTACAAGGAGCGCGCTCCACGTCGTCAGGATGGCGAACGTGGCGAGCGTCGTACCGTCAAGGCACCGTCGGCACCGGAAGTGGGCATGGTTCGCTACCGCATTGCCGTGGGCCGCAAGCATGGCGTCAAGCCGGCCAACATCGTTGGTGCCATCGCCAATGAGGCGAACATGAACAGCCAGAATATCGGCCGGATTGATATTTTTCCGGAGTTTTCCACGGTCGACCTGCCGCAAAGCATGCCGTCTACTTCTTTGCAGCACCTGCGCAATGTCTGGGTGTCCGGGCAGAAGCTGTCGATCTCGCCGTGGACCGACAAGCCGCCGGCCAAGCCGCGCAAGGCAAAAGCCGAATAAAAAAACGGGGCCGAAAGGCCCCGTTTTTTTATTGGTGGATCAGCCGAGCAGTTTCTGCGCGGCGTCGGTATGGAAGAATGGTTCCAGCTGGCGGCGCACGGCTTTTTCCAGCAGGCCTTTCTTGCTCAGCACGCCGAGGACATGCGGAGCATAGTGCATGGCTTCGGCGACGATCATATCGCGATCCACGCCCATCTCTTCAAGCAGCTCGTTGAGAGTGCTTTTACCGTATTTCTTGAAAAAGAAGTCGACCCCGGCATCAATCATGTCGCGGTAGTAGTCGGTTTTACGCAGCTCGCGCCAGTACTCGAAGCCAATTACGAAAAAATCTTCGATATCTGCTTCGCTGACGTAATCGCGGAATGCCGAAATCCTGTTGAGCTTGACCTCGTTCCAGGCATCGGTGGCAATCAGGGTGATCTTGTCGTCGGAAAGATTGCGAATCAGAAACTTTTCACTCTGCCGCAGCGAAGCGTTGATGTTCTGGCCGATGTATTTCTTGATCCCGGCCTCGGCATTCGGTGAGGCCATATCCATCACACTCTTGCCAAGCTTCATCATTGACTGGGCGCCGGGGATCTTCTTGGTCAGCGGGTTCTTGGTGATGTAGTCGGTGATGCCGTGATATAAAACCTCGGAGATCATCTCGCCATAGATCGGATTGCTGACAGCCTCGCGGATGATTTTTTCGCGCAGGTCCTTCATCTCAACGATTTTCTTCATAAGATCGCGAAATTGCTCGTCAGTGATCAGATCGAACAGCTTGTTCTCGTCGTGGCTTTTTAGCTGGTAAACCTCGCGGGCAATTTCGCCAATCAGCTCTGGAATGGCCGGTGGGATCTCATGATGGATAGCATAGCGGTGTGCAGTCTGTTTGATCATGGTCGGGGTGACCACGTCGCCCAGCTTCAGCTTTTTAACATCCTGGAGTACGTTGTCGACCAGTGACTCAATCTGTTGCTCCAGCTGCTTGCCGCTCAGCTGTTCAAGTGTGTACGCAACCTGTGCATCTAGCAGTGCCTGTGCTTTCTCGGAAAGCTTCGCCATGGTATCCCCTCCTGTTGGCTGGGGGAGAGTGTAGGAAGGTGGCAGGTGTGGTGCCAGTGTCCGAGAGCGCCAATGTGTCGGCGCTGCGGTCAGCCGATGACCGGAATTGCTTCGGCCTGAGCGGTTCAGTTACTGCATCCCTTCTTTGAGAGCGCTAGCCTGTGGCCACAATCGTTTCTCCCACACATCCGGGCAGGCTATGGAATTCAATGATGTCTTGCTGAGCCGGCGCAGTATTCGTGCCTTTGCTGATACCCCGGTGCCGCCGGAGCAGATCGAGCGGCTGCTGGCCCGGGCGCTGGAATCGCCGAGCTGGTCGAACACCCAGCCCTACAAGGTGGCGGTGGCAACCGGGCCGGCACTGGAAAGTTTGCGAGCTGAGCTGTCCGGTCGCTTTCAACGGGCCACGATGCTGCAGAAGGCATCATTGCCGGGCAAGTTGCTCGGCGCATTGCGTGGCGGCGTTATGCCGGATGGCGACTTCAAGCCGATTCTGAATTACCCCGAGGATCTGCAGCCACGCAGGGTGGCCACCGGCATCGGTCTGTATAAGGTGCTGGGCATCGGGCGGCAGGATCGGGTTGCCCGGGATGAACAGATGGGACGCAATTTCCGCTTCTTTGACGCGCCGGTGGCGCTGTTTGTGTTTATTCACGAGGGGCTGGGAGTTTTCAGCGCGCTGGATGCCGGCATCTTCATGCAGTCGCTGATGCTGGCAGCCACCGATGAGGGTCTGGGCACTTGTGCTCAAGGCGCGCTGGCGCTGTGGCGCTCGCCGGTGGCGGCGCACTTTGATATTCCCAAGCAGTACAAGCTGCTGTGCGGGGTATCGCTTGGCTACCCGCTGGATCAGCCGGTCAACCGCTTCAAGCCGGATCGGCGCAGCGTCGCTGACATCATGCTGCCGCAGCGCTCTGGCGGCACAGGCTGATCCAGCGCTCGATGCCGGCGCTGACATACTTCTGCCGATGCACGGCGAAGTAGAAGCGGCGGTGAAAATCGCGGCCCGGCACCGGCAACGGCACCAGACTGCCGCGCCGGAACGCCTCACTCAGTGTTACCCGTGACAGGCAGCCGATGCCGAGGCCGGCCTCCACCGCCCGCTTGATCGCCTCGGTATGCTGAAGTTCAAGCAGAATATGCAGCTCTGGCAGCAGGCCATGCAGGGCGCGGTCGAAGGTCTGGCGGGTGCCGGAACCCGGTTCGCGCAGGATCCAGGTGGCCTCGCGCAGGTCGCGGTCATCCAGCGCCGGGCGCCCGGCGAGGTCGTGGTCGGGCGCGCAGAACACCACCAGTTCATCTTCCTGCCAGGGTGTCAGCAGGATATCCGGATGATGCAATTCACCCTCGATCAGGCCGATATCCACCTCGAAATTAGCGATTTTTGCGGCGATGTCTGCGGTATTGGCCACATCCAGTGCAACCCGGCCGGCGCCCGGCTCAGCCATATAGCGGGCCATGATTCCGACCGCCAGATAGTTGCCGATGGTCAGGGTGGCGCCAACCTTGAGCAGGCCGGCGTCGTCGTGGTGGGTCAGGGTCCGTTGCAGGGCCTCGGCCTGGGCCAGCAGCGCTTCCGCCTGCGGTCGGACCAGCAGGCCGAACTCGTTCAGCTGCAGGCGCTTGCCGACCCGGTCAAACAGCTGCACACCGAACTGCTGTTCCAGCTCGCGCAGGGCGCTGCTGGCGGCGGACTGTGACATGGCCAGGGTGTCAGCGGCGCGGGTCAGGTGCTGCTGGCGGGCCACGGCGAGGAATACTTCGAGCTGACGCAGGGTGTATTTCATATATCGTTCGATATTATCGATTGGTGATATCTAAATATCCCATTTTTCAGAATGAATGCCCAGCGTTACTCTGTTGCCATCAGTCACGGCCTGTAGCAGGCCACCCGCGCAATGGAGTCAGTCAGCATGAGCAACCTGAATGTGGAACGCGTTACCCATGTGCATCACTGGAACGACACCCTGTTCAGTTTCCGCACTACCCGGGATCCGGGCTTCCGTTTCCGCAACGGTCACTTCACCATGATCGGTCTGGAACTGGAGGGGCGGCCGCTGCTGCGCGCCTACTCGATTGCCAGCGCCAACTATGACGAGGAGATGGAGTTTTTCTCGATCAAGGTGCCGGATGGCCCGCTGACCTCAAAACTGCAGTCACTGAAGATCGGTGACAGCGTGCTGGTCGGCAAGAAGCCCACTGGCACTCTGGTGGCGGACAACCTCTTGCCGGGCAAGCGGCTGTGGCTGCTCAGCACCGGCACAGGCCTGGCGCCGTTTATGAGCATCATCCGCGACCCGGAGGTGTACGAGCGCTTTGACCGGGTGATCCTGACCCATGGCGTGCGCCATATCTCCGAGCTGGCCTATCAGCAAGTGATCACTGACGAACTGCCGAACAACGAGTTTTTCGGTGATCAGGTCCGTGAGCAGCTGCTTTACTATCCGACCGTGACCCGCGAGCCGTTTCGCAATCAGGGTCGGCTGACCGACCTGATAGCGTCTGGCAAGATATTTCGTGATCTGGGTCTGCCTGAGCCGAACCTTGACGAGGACCGCTTCATGCTCTGTGGCAGCCCGGCCATGCTCAAGGACCTGACCACATTGCTTGATGGCCTTGGCTTTCGCGAGACTCGTCAGGGTCAGATTGGCCACTATGTCATTGAACGTGCGTTTGTGGAGAAGTAACCAGACGGTAGCATTTGTCCCTGCCTGGTTCCGGTCATGGCCAGAGCTGTGACCGGGTTCGTCTTTTGGCCAATGTTATCGTTTTGACATCCTGTGCCGGCGATAGGAATTAAGTAGTATCCCGATATTCCTGTCCCCACGGTTAGCCGGATGAGTGCGCCAATGCCCGATCCTGCCGATGATCGTCTGGCCCGGCTGTTTGCCGGGTTACATGGCAGTCAGCCCGCTTCGACAGCATTGATTGCCGATGACCAGGTAGTCAGTGCGCTACTTGCTGCCGACCCGCTTGGTGAAGACCTGGTGGCGGTGGTGCAGCGTGCCTTTCCCGGTCAGTCCCCCAGTGTTCGCCAGCTTGGTGTTATCCGGCTGGCCCGGGAGCTGCTTGGCGACTATTTTGCCCAGCCGGTCTATCACCCGGACCTGGGGCAGGCGCTGATGCGCGCCAGCAGCAGGCTGATAGCCGAAGCGTTGCCGCAGGATGGTTGGCTGTTACGCCCGCAGCATCCTCTCCATGCGCTGCTCGCGGTTGTTGAAAAAGTGGCTGCCGGTTGGTATCCGGGACTGCCGCAGGCAGCTGACACCATCAGCCTGCTGGCCGGCTGGCTGAGTCAGCCAGAGCCGGCCGGCAAGCGTCTCGCCACTGCTGAGCAGTGGTTCCAGGAATACCAGCAGCGGCAGGAGAGAATCACGGCCCGGGTGGCCGAGAGCGAGTTTGGCGTGTTACGGCTTGACTATATCCGCCAGACCTCGGCGCGCAGCCTGAATCGCCTGCTGGCCGGGCGCAGCGTGCCGGATTTCATGGCCGAGGCGATTGCCCGGCATTGGGCCGGCGCGTTTCAGTGGACCTTGCTGCACCACGGCGAACAATCTCCGTTGTGGCAGAAGCTGGTGCGCGGCTTTGGCTTGCTGGTCTGGAGTGTGCAGCCGGAGGCGGCTGAGGCATCCGGGCGCAGCAAGCTGACCCGGGTTATTGATCAGATCAAGTCGGAGTTGATGCCGCTGCTGGAAGAGGTCATCGCCGATCAGAGTTTGCGCGAGCAGCTGCGCGAGCAGGTTGATATTGCCCACCTGTGCCAGTTGCATGCCCGCCCGGTGGAGTATCAGTCGGTGCCGCCAATTGCCGGTGGCACGGCACTGAATGATGCCGGGGCCAGCGTCAGCCAGGATCTGCTTTCGGAGGTGGCGGCCATTCACGTTGGTGACTGGTTCAGCGACACCGTAACTGGCCGACGCCTGCGGCTGTTACTGAAGCTGGACGAGTACCAGCAGTTGCTGTTCGTCAACCAATTGGGCATGAAGCAGGCCAGTGCCTCGTTCGAGGAGTTCGCCTGGCAGTTCTCCTCGGCGCAGATTTCCACACTGGTGGGGCCGGTGCCGTTACGGGAGTGGGCCGCCGAGCGTCTGGCTGCGCTGGCAGACCAGTATCGGCAGCGTCAGCGTAGCCGGGAGCAGGAGCATCGGGCCAGCCAGGCGGTGGCAATGCAGGCGGCCGAGGTGAGGGATAAGGCGCGCAGCAAGGCATTGGCGGAGGCCCGCCAGCTGGCCGAGACACGCCAGCGTCAGGAAGCGGAAGGCAAGGCTCTGCAGCAAGCCGAGGTGGAGCTGGAGCAGGCCCGGCGCGAATCGGTTGCCGCAGGCCACGGCGGGTCGGAGGCCCAGCGTCGACAGCGGGCCAGATTGCTGGTCAGCGGTCTGAGCATGGGGGTCTGGCTGGCCTTCCACGACGACAAGGGGGAGCAGACCCGGCGCAAGCTGGCGGTGGTGTTGCCGTCCAGTGGCAAGTATATTTTCGTAGACCGGCTCGGCACCGATAAATACGAAGTGCTTAGAGACGACCTGATTGCCGGCATTGCCGCCGGCGCCATTGATGTGGTCCGCAAGGACTCGCGTTTCGATGATGCCCTGACCCGTGTGGTCGATGGCATTCGTCAGGACAGAGGGTGGGGAGATGGCTGACGGACAGGACCATCGCAGTGAGCTGCGCCTTGCGCTGCGCATACCTGTGTTTGTCGAGCTGCCCGAGTCAGATGAGCATGACCCGTCGGCGCCGCTGTTGCTGTGCCGCCTGGTGGATTTCTCGGCAAACGGCGCCCGGATTGTCATGGACCGGCCGTTGCCAACGGGGGCGATTTTGCGATTGTCGGCGCAATTGCCGGAGCATTGCACCATGCTGACAGTGGTGGGTGAAGTGCGCTGGGTACGTCGCCAGGCCGGTACTTGCCTGATCGGCTTCAGCCTGTATGAGGCGGACAGGACCGATATCGAACTGTGGAAATCACTGGTTGCGGGGCGTCTCTGACAACACCTTCTGGCGAACATGCTCGCCGATACCGGCGCCAACCTCGCTCATGGTCAGAAAGGCTTCATCGGCCCCGGCACGGGCAATCGCATCGGCTTCATCCTGGTGCATGGTGTGGGCCACCACCAGCCCGGTAAAACCGCGCTGACGCAGCTTTCGTGCAGCAATAACCTTCGCTTCAATGTCATTCATGGCGAGGATCACCGCCTCGATGTGATCCATCTGCAGGCCTTCCCAGAACACCGGATCCTCGGCGTCGGCGAAGAACACATTACGCCCGGCGCGCTGATGCGCTGCCAGCTTGGTCGGGTCGGAGTCCAGTGCGATCAGGCGTGACTCATGCTGGCTCAGGAAGTCGTAGGCCGCCGAACCGGTACGCCCCATACCCATTACCAGCAGACGGGCATCGCCCAGTGAAATGGGCTGTTCATCCGGGTGCCGCTGGTTGCGCTCAAACAGCGCCAGCCGGTGGGCAATGCGCTCATACAAGGGGTGTGCAATCCGGTTCAACGGTGCCGAGAGCAGAAACGAGAATGCCACCGTCAGGGCCAGCGGCACCAGCCATTCGGGCAGCACCACGCTGGCGACAATCAGACCGAATTCACTGTAATTGGTTAACGGCAGGGTACTCAGGAAGGCGCTCCGCGAGCGCAGCCGGAACAGCACCAGCAGCAGGAAAAACAGCACGCCCTTGAATGGCAGGAACAGCGACATGCCAACGGCGAACAGGAACTGCTCCTGATCGGGCAGGCCGGCCAGACCGATCTGCAGGAAAAACCCGACCAGAAAAACTTCCTTGATGCTCCATAGCGAGTCGGACAGCTCCTTGGCTCGGGGGTGGCCGGAGAGTAGTACCCCGAATACCAGGGCACCGAGCTCGGAGCTCAAGCCAACGGCTTCAAAACCGTAACCGCCGACGGCGATGGCCAGCAGCAGGCCGAACAACACCAGCAGTTCCTCGTGCCCGGTGATGTCAAGCAGGCGGTAAAGAATCGGCCGCAGCAGCGGCAACATGAAAACCAGCAACGCCCAGGCTGACGGGCTCTGGCCACTGGCAATGCTCATGACGCCCAGAGCAATCAGGTCCTGAACAATCAGGATGCCGATGGCCACCCGGCCATGGAATGCCCGCAGCTCACGCTTGCTTTCCAGTACCTTGGCGGCCAGTACCGTGCTGGAGAATGCCAGTGCGATAGCGAGCAGGACCGCCGTACGGCTGTCCAGCGCGAGAAAAAAATACAGTCCTGGCGCAATCACGGCCACGGACAAACCGAAATGCAGCAGGCCGCCGCCAATCACCTCGGGGCGAACAAGGTTGCGGACCTTCAGCTTCAGGCCAACGGTGAACAGCAACAGCAACACGCCCAGATGGGCGATATGGCTCAACACGGTGCTGCTGTCGCTCGGCAGGCCCAGATCCGCGCCAAGTGCGGCCAGGGCAAAACCGGCCGCCAGATAGCCCACCAGCGGCGGCAAGCCGGCTGGTCGTACCAGCATTCCCGTGGCGAAGGCGAAGGCCAGCCAGACTGCCTCTATCATGGGTGCCCCATTATTTCCCGATCGATGATCTGAACCAAAATATATTTCCTGCTGGTATATGGATACAATTACTCGGTCTTTTTCACCACGGCGCCGGGTTCGTATGATGCCCGTCCCTGACAGGAAGTATGCCCGGAGTCCAGATGAACAGCCCGCAACTGATTGCTCGTGTCCCTGCCAACAGCGCCGGCCTGACTGCGGAAGCTCTGGCGGAGCTGAACCGGGTTTACCGGCCGCTCAGCTTTGACGAGCGTATTCGCCGGCTGTATCAGGACTTCAGTGCCGACGGCATTCTGGTGACCTCCTCGTTTGCCGCCACCTCGGCCTACTTCCTGCACATCATTAGCAGTATCCGCCCGGAGCAGGTCATTCACTTTATCGACACCGGGTTTCATTTTCAGGAAACCCTGAATTACCGGGATTATCTGGCTGACCTGTTCAAGCTCAAGGTCGAGGATGTGAAGCCGGATCCCCACCATCATCAGTACGCCGTTACCGAACGACTGTGGGAAACCGACCCTGACCTGTGCTGCTCGGTGAACAAGGTGGAGCCGCTGGAAGCAGTGAAGCTGGATTTCCAGATCTGGGTATCCAGCCTGATGGGCTGGCAGACTGACCATCGTGCCGGGCTCGACATCTTTGAAGAGCGGCGCGGCATCATCAAGTTCAACCCGATGATTGATGTCACCCGGGAACAGCGTGATGCCTACATTGCCGAGCACCAGCTGCCGTTCCACCCGCTGGTGGCCGAGGGTTACTCTTCCATCGGTTGCAGCCATTGCACGGTGAAAGGCGATGGCCGTAGTGGTCGCTGGCAGGGCAAACCGAAAACCGAGTGTGGCCTGCACCTGTAAACCGGAGTAGGGCCAATGGCGCTACTTTGTTGTTGGCCGGAATGGCCGGTCTGACTATCTGGAGTTCCCCCCGGCATGTTTGAGCTGCGCATCCGGCCACGGTTTTACGAAACCGATGCCTTCGGTCATATCAACAACACCACGGTGTCCGGCTGGTTCGAAACCGCCCGTGAACCGCTGTTTGAAATCTTCGCTCCGACCCTGGATCCGCGCGCCCTTAACCTGATTCTGGCGCGGACGGAGATCGACTTCATTGCCCAGCTGCACTATGGTGCCGACGTCCTGATCCGCACCGGCATTGAACGTATCGGCAACAGCTCGTTTGTGGTGTTGCACCAGGTCTGGCAGAAAGATGTGCTGGCCGCACGGGGCAAGGCTGTTCAGGTTTGTTTTGATCATCAGACCCAGAAATCGACACCGCTGTCGGCGGAGCATCGCCGTCAGCTGGAAGCGCACCTGCTTGCGCAAGACAATTCAGCGAAGGAGTAACTCATGGCAAATGTGGTCGCCGTTCCCGCCAATCCGGCACTGGTCAATGCGGTAGAGGAATTTATCAATGCGGTGAAACATGATCGGCATAACAGTGCCGAGTTGTTTATCAACATGGTCGACCATATGACCGACCGGATGCTGGGTCTGTTTCTGCTTGAGCCGGCGAAGATGACCGATCTGTCCGGCACCCAGTCCAAGGTGATTGAATTCGCTGTGGCTACCGGCGGCAAGGCCTCGCATATGCTGACCCGGCAGGTTTACAAGAAAGTCAGTAACAGGGAATTTGCCCCGATTCTGAAAATTTTCGAGGCCATGTACTGGCCGGCCGGCGCCGACAACGATAATCATGCCCAGCTTCAGTTTCCGGTGTCAGATGCCTTTGCAGCAGAGTTTCGTGCGGCGGTTGATTGTTGCCTTGCTGGTCAGGGTTCGGCCAATGTAGAGCGGGTGTTGAAAGTGATGGACCAGCTCTTCAATGACGTCATCGACAATTTCTTTGTCGCCAGCAGCAAGGAAGTGAAGATCGGTTTTGTCACCCAGAAGGCACTGGATATCGGTGTGGAAGGCAGCCGCAAGGCTGCGCATGCGGTCAATCACAAGGTGCTGAAGGGGCTCAATGACGAGCAGCTCAAGGACTTTATGGTGCATTACTCGGCGATCGTCCGGCAGCGCTGATTCCCTGTTTCTTGCACAATTGAACGGCGTTTTGCTGCACAAAATGGCGTGAGCATCAGGTCTGGATCATTTCCAGCATGAGGATGCCACCATGAAAACTGCAGCAATCGCCGTTCTTTCCGCCGCCAGCACGGTGGCCGCCGGAGGCGCCGGTTATGGCCTGTATCAGGCCGGTGCCAGTCAGTCTCAGACTTCTGTTGCCGCCGCCCCCGCTGCCCAGCCGTTGACCGAGGAGCAGATCTTCGAAGCCCGGGTTCAGGCTGCTGTGGACGCCGCGCTTCAGGCCCGTGAGGCGGCTCCTGCTGTCGCGGCGACCGTGGCCAGCGTGCCGGCCGCAACGCCGGTGACGGTAACCGGCAGTATTACTGTCCATAACGCCTCTCCGGCACCTGCACCAGTGCGTGCTCCGGCCCGCGCCCGGGTGCTGCATGTCGAGCCGGTCAGCACCTCCTGGCAGGAGCCGCGTGAAGTCTGCCAATGGGTCACCGTACAGAAGCCGGTGCGTGTGCAGCAGGATGACCGGGTTGCCCGGACGTTGCTTGGCGCTGCGGCCGGCGGCCTGCTCGGTAACCAGATTGGTGGCGGCAGCGGCAAGAAAGTGGCCACTGTCATCGGCGCGCTGGCGGGTGCCCAGGTCGGTAGCCAGACTGGCGATCGCACGCCGCGCACCATCAGCACCACCGAACAACGGTGCAGCACGGTGATGGAAAGTGGCAGCCGGATCAGCGGCTATCTGGTGTCCTATGAGTATCAGGGCCAGATTGAAACGATCCGCACCAGTCACGAACCGGGCGCGTATCTGCCGGTGGAAAACGGACGGGTAGTGTTCTGACCTTCTGCTCCTACAACAGATCCCTCCGCAGGAGCGGCTGATCAGCCGCGAAATTCTCGCCGTCGGTCGACGGCTCCTACGGGGGGTGTTCAGTTCTTCAGTTTGTAGCCGCTCAGGAACATCCAGCGCACGATAAACACGCAGATCACCAGAAACAGGCTGATCATGGCGAGACTGGTTTCCACGCTGACATCAGCGACGCCGTAAAAGCTCCAGCGAAAGCCGCTGATCAGGTAGACCACCGGATTGAACAGGGTAATGGTCTGCCACACTGGTGGCAGCATGCTGATCGAGTAGAAGCTGCCGCCGAGAAACGCCAGTGGCGTGACAATCAGCATCGGCACTATCTGCAATTTCTCCCAGCCATCGGCCCAGATGCCGATGATAAAGCCGAACAGGCTGAAGCTGATCGAGGTCAGTACCAGAAACGCCAGCATCCAGACTGGATGCTCGATGCTGAACGGTACAAACAGCCGCGCTGTCATCAGGATCAGGATGCCGAGCATGATTGATTTGCTCGCGGCCGCACCGACATAGCCAATCACAATTTCGAGCCACGATACCGGCGCCGACAGCAACTCATAGATAGTGCCGGAATAGCGCGGCATGTAGATGCCGAACGAAGCGTTGCTGATGCTTTCGGTCAGCAGCATCAGCATGATCAGGCCGGGGACAATAAAGGCGCCGTAGCTGATGCCGTCGATCTCGACCATTCGCGAGCCGATGGCCGAGCCGAATACGACAAAGTACAGCGAGGTGGAAATCACCGGTGAGGCAATACTCTGCATCAGGGTGCGGAAGGTGCGCGCCATTTCAAACCGGTAGATGGCGCGGATGGCATACCAGTTCATACGGTGTTCCGCTCCAGGTCGTTTCTCACCAGACTGACAAAGATTTCCTCAAGTGAGCTTTCTTCGGTGTGCAGGTCGCGAAAATCGATGCCTTCAGCGTTCAGTTTGCGCAGCAATTCGGCGATGCCGGTGCTGTCGCTGCGGGTGTCAAAGCGGTAGCTCAGCTGCAGGCCATCCTCGCTCAGCGTCAGAGGATACTGCGATAGCGCGGGCGGTACGACGGCAATCGGGTTCTGTAACTGCAAGGTCAGCTGTTTGCGACCGAGCTTGTGCATCAATATCCGCTTGTCCTCGACCAGAATGATCTCGCCCTTGCGGATCACGCCGATCCGGTCGGCCATCTCCTCTGCTTCCTCGATGTAGTGGGTAGTGAGGATGATAGTGACACCCTGATCACGCAGTTCGCGTACCATTTGCCACATGTCGCGGCGCAGCTCGACATCGACGCCCGCAGTGGGCTCATCAAGAAACAGGATGGTCGGTTCGTGCGACAGCGCCTTGGCAATCATCACCCGGCGCTTCATGCCACCGGACAGGGTCATGATGCGGTTATCGCGCTTGTCCCACAGCGACAGGGTTTTCAGGATGCGCTCAAGATAAGCCGGGTCCGGCGCCTTGCCGAACAGGCCGCGACTGAAGTTGACCGTTGCCCAGACCGATTCGAAGGCATCGCTGGCCAGTTCCTGCGGCACCAGACCAATGCAGCTGCGCGCAGCCCGATAGTCGTGCACCACGTCATAGCCGTCCGCCACCACGCTGCCCTCAGTCGGGTTGACGATGCCACAGACGGTGCTGATCAGGGTGGTCTTGCCGGCGCCGTTGGGGCCAAGCAGGGCGAAAATCTCACCGCGACGGATATCGAGGCTGATGTTGCTCAGCGCCCGGAATCCGTCGGCGTAGATTTTGCTCAGGTTGTCAATCCGGATAACCGCGTCCACACCGCTGTCCACACAGCGCCCCGCAGGGCGGAAGCCGGATTGTGGCTTACTTGACCATCTTTCGCATCATCTCTGCGCGATCCTTGTAGGGCGCGTAGCGCAGTGGAATATCCAGCCAGTTGCTGGTTTTCAGGATGCTGCGGGAGTGCGAGAAAGTATCGAACGAGGCTTTGCCGTGATAGGCACCCATGCCGCTCTCGCCAACGCCGCCAAACGGCAGGTTGGCGTTGGCAGCGTGCATGACCGTATTGTTGATGCAGCCACCACCGAACTGGATATTTGCCAGCACCTCACGTTCTACGTCTTTGCTGCTGGTGAACAGGTACAGTGCCAGCGGATGTTTTGGCAGGGTGCGAACCTGACGGTACAGGTCATTCAGATCGGTATATTCAAGCAGTGGTAGCACCGGTCCGAAAATTTCTTCCTGCATCACCGGGTCGGTGATACTGACACCGCCGAGAATGGTCGGTGCAATAAACTTGCTGTCACGGTCGGTCTGGCCACCGACCAGCACCTTGGACGGGTCGATCAGCGCCGCCACCCGGTCAAAATGACGATGGTTGATCATCCGGCCAAAGTCCGGACTGCTAATCGGGTCATCACCATAGCCGGCTTTCACCGCTGCAATGATTTCCTGTTCGAACGCCGCACGGATATCACGGTGAACAAAGACATGGTCCGGGGCGATGCAGGTCTGACCGCCGTTCAACATCTTGCCGGAGACAATGCGCTTGGCGGCCAGCTTCAGGTTGGCGTCACTATGGACGATAGTCGGGCTCTTGCCGCCCAGTTCCAGCGTCACCGGGGTCAGATATTTTGCTGCTGCAGCCAGGACTATGCGACCGACCCGCGGGCTGCCGGTGAAGAAGATATGGTCGAACTGCTGTTTCAGCAGCTCATTGGTAATTTCCGTGCTGCCTTCAAACACTACGACGTGTTCCGGTTCGAAGCATTCGTTGGCCATTTTTGCCAGCAGGGCCGACACCGCCGGGTTCAGCGACGACGGTTTCATGATAACGGTGTTGCCGGCGGCAATGGCGCTGATCAGCGGTTGCATGCAGAGCAGGAACGGATAGTTGTACGGGCCCATGATGAAATTGACGCCAAGCGGGGTCGACTCTATCCGGCTTGAGCCCGGCTGTGCCCACAGGCTGGTTCTGACTTTTTTCGGCGCCATCCAGCTTTTCAGCTTCTTGATGGTGTGTTTGATGTCATCGAACGCGGTAACGATCTCGATATAGGCTTCCATGGGTGGCCGGCCAATATCGGATTTCAACGCTTTTTCGATGTCATCCTTGTGATCAATGATCGATTGTTTGAGTTTTTTCAGCTGTGCCAGGCGGAAGCTGTAATCACGGGTGGCGCCGGAATCAAAATACAGCCGCTGACGATTGACTGCCGTTGCTGCCCAGTCGGAGGAGGAAGTGTTTATTACCGGTTCGGCCGCGCCCATGAGAAGCTCCCGTTGTTGTTAGCGAAGGGCTAATGGTTTCACGCCGGCGGGCCGGTGGCTACCACGATTTGGCTCAGGGCCATGGCACCAATGATCAGAGACATTTTCAGGCAGAATGTTTACCGGCTGCGGAT
>JBECKT010000017.1:0-26871 GCA_040235405.1 Alcanivoracaceae bacterium | reverse complement strand
ACTTACGGCTTTCTTGGCTATCCGCTGCTGCAGTCCGCAGATATCCTGATGTACCGCGCTGGTCTGGTGCCGGTCGGGGCGGATCAGGTTGCCCACGTTGAAATTACCCGCGAGGTGGCGCGCCGCTTCAACCATCTGTACGGCCGCGAGCCCGGTTTTGAGGAAGCGGTGGAAGCGGCAATTCGCAAGATGGGCAAGAAGCAGGCGAAGATGTACGTCGATCACCGGCGCAAGTATCAGCAGGATGGCGATGAAGAAGCGCTCGCCATTGCCCAGGCACTGGTCAATGATCAGGCCAATATCACCCTTGGTGACAAGGAACGTTTGCTTGGCGATCTGGAAGGCGGCGGCAAGATCATTCTGCCGGAGCCACAGGCACTGCTGACGCCAGCCTCGAAAATGCCGGGGCTGGATGGTCAGAAGATGTCCAAATCCTACGGCAACTTTATCAGTCTGCGTGAAGAGCCTGCAGACGTGGATGAGAAAATCCGCAAGATGCCAACCGACCCGGCCCGGGTGCGGCGCACCGATCCGGGCAATCCGGATAAATGTCCGGTCTGGCAGCTGCATGAGGTGTATTCTTCTGACACCACGAAACAATGGGTGCAGGAAGGTTGTCGCAATGCCGGTATCGGTTGTCTTGACTGCAAGAAGCCGGTGATCGAGGCGGTGCAGGCCGAGCTGGAACCGATTCGAAAGCGCGCCGGGGAACATGCCCGCAACCCGGACCTGGTCCGCAGCATCATTGCTGAAGGTTGTGAAGATGCTCGCGAAGCCGCCCGCGACACGCTTGATGAAGTACGTCAGGTCATGGGCCTGAAGTATCGTTCCTGAGTGGTCGACTACCGTGCGTGAGCACCGTGAATGAGGAATTCTGAATGAGCGGATCAGACGTCGCAGCAGAAGCAATCCGGGTCCTGGAAGAGCAGGCCGAACGGATTGCTGCTGCGCACCAGGAAGCCGCCGTGATCAAGCCGAAGCAGAGCGAAATGCCATTCGGTCTGGTTTACGGCAAGGCGATCACAAAATTACCCGATGACCTTTATATCCCGCCGGATGCGCTTGAGGTTTTCCTTGAAGCGTTTGAAGGGCCGCTGGATCTGTTGCTGTATCTGATCAAGCGCCAGAATCTGGATATTCTCGATATTCCGGTGGCGCAGATCACCGAACAGTACATGCAGTATGTTGAGCTGATGAAGGCGCTCAACTTCGAGCTGGCGGCGGAATATCTGGTGATGGCCGCCATGCTTGGCGAGATCAAGTCACGCAGTCTGTTGCCGCGGCCGAAAGTCGAAGAGGGCGAGGACGACGAGGATCCGCGTGCCGAACTGATTCGGCGCTTGCAGGAATATGAGCGTTTCAAGAAGGCGGCGGAAGATATTGAAGCCCTGCCACGGCTGGAGCGTGATTTCTGGGAAGTGAAAGCGAAGCGCCCGGACTACACCCGTGAGCGGGCCGAGCCGGATGTCGACCTGAAGGAACTGCTGCTGGCATTGAAGGATGTCATGCACCGCGCCGACATGTTCGAGAGCCACCACGTTTCCCGCGAGAAGCTGTCCACCCGCGAGCGGATGTCAGATGTGCTGGACCGTCTGCGCAACGGCGAGTTCGTGCCGTTCTTTACCCTGTTCCGGCCGGAGGAAGGACGCGCCGGTGTGGTAGTGACGTTTATCGCTATTCTCGAGTTGATCAAGAGCTCTCTGGTCGAAGTTATTCAGAGCGAGCCGTTCGCGCCGTTGCATTTGAAGGCCCGTACGGTATTGCTGGAAGACGAAGATCGGCTGCCTTTTGAAGTGAGTGCTGCAAATGACTGAAGATGTTAAGGACGAAGTGTCCACTGAAGAACAGCTGGCTGAAGCGGCAGGGCAGGAGTCCGGGGCCGCCGAGGCAGAAACCGGCATTGCCGCCCATATCGACAGCGTATTGATTGGCCGGGTGCTGGAGGCTGCCATTCTGGCCGCGGATGGCCCGCTGGATCGTGATACCATGTTGTCACTTTTCGATGAGACAGAGCGCCCGGATCGTGACAGCCTGAACCTGATTCTCGCCGAGCTGGCCGAGAGTTATGCCGATCGTGGTATCGAACTGAAGGAAGTGGCATCCGGTTTCCGTTTTCAGGTGCGGCGGGAAATGGGCCCCTGGGTCAGTCGCCTGTGGCAGGAAAAAGCACCGCGTTACAGCCGCGCGATTCTGGAAACCCTGGCCCTTATTGCCTATCGCCAGCCGATTACCCGTGGGGAAATCGAGGAAATTCGTGGCGTGGCGGTCAACACCCAGATCGTCAAGACCATGCTTGAGCGCAACTGGATCCGCATCGTCGGTCATCGCGATGTGCCCGGTCGTCCGGCCATGTTTGCCACTACCCGACAGTTTCTCGATTACTTCGATCTGAAGAGTCTGGAGGATTTGCCGACCCTGTCGGAGATTCGTGATCTGGACAAGATCAATGAAGAGCTTGCGCTGGAAGAAGCGGCGCTGTCGGCGCCGCGAGATGAGAATGGCGAGCCGGTCAGCGCCGCAGCTGATCGTCAGGTCACTATCATGGAGGCCATTGATAACCACGAGCCGGAAATCGACGAATCCACGCTGATGAGCCTGGAGCAGGTGGATTCAGTGCTGACCAGTTTCGAGGCAGAGTTCCGTCGCAAGCCGGGCCAGCCTGAAGAGCAGATTGAACCACAGCCTGTTGCAGTGGAGCAGGCGGAGTCAGATACGGAGTTGTTCCCGGATGTGGATGGTGAAGATGAACTGTCCGGCGATGACGAGGTCAGTGACGGCGCAGCAGACGGGGACACCCCGAGGTTCCCGCATGAGTGAGAAGTTGCAGAAAGTGTTGGCCCGTTCCGGGCTGGGTTCCCGCCGCGAGCTGGAAACCTGGATCGAGTCGGGTCGTGTGTCCGTAAATGGCAAGATCGCCACGTTGGGCGATCGGGTCGAACCCGAGGATGTTATTCGCGTGGATGGCCATATCGTCAGAACCAAAGCGCCTGAGGATGTTGTGCGCCGAGTGATCGCGTACCACAAACCGACCGGCGAGGTTTGTTCACGCAATGACCCTGAGGGGCGGCCGACGGTATTTGACAACCTGCCGCGCCTGACCGGCATGCGCTGGGTGCAAGTGGGTCGTCTCGATATCAACACCTCCGGGCTGTTGTTGTTTACCACTGACGGAGAGCTGGCCCATCGGCTGATGCACCCGTCAAACGGATTTGTCCGTGAGTATGCGGTGCGTGTACGCGGCGAGATCACCCAGGAAAAACGTCGCGCCCTGTTAGATGGTGTGATGCTGGAAGACGGGGTGTCGAAGTTCGACAACATCGTCGATGCGGGCGGCGCGGAAGAGGCCGCCAATCACTGGTACAAGGTGTCGCTCACCGGTGGTAAATACCGCGAAGTGCGCCGTCTGCTCGAATCCCAGCAACTGGAAGTGGCGCGTCTTATCCGGGTCCGGTTTGGCGAGATCACTTTGCCGGCGCAATTGAAGGCCGGGCGCTGGATGGACCTGGCCCCGGAGCAGGTCGAACAGCTGTTCGGCAAGGTTGACCTGAAAGGCAAGCAGTACACTGGCCTTTACGGCCGAGCCCGTTTGCGTGGCCAGCGCGGTGACAAGAAGCCGCCGGGCAAGCCACGCCGTAATCCGTATCGCCGCGGCTGAGCAACCGGCCTGGCCGGTGCTGACGCCACGCTGACCGGAGTCTGCTAGAATCCCGCTCCCGGTGGAGGCTGCCTTGCAACGAGTTCGCGTCAAGATTTGTGGTATTACCCGTATCGCCGACATGCAGGCGGCAGCGCGTGTGGGCGCCGATGCCATTGGTCTGGTGTTTTATCCGCCCAGTCCGCGGGTGGTGTCGATCGGGCAGGCTGCTGCCATATGCCATGCGACGCCGGCATTTGTTTCCCGGGTCGGTCTGTTCGTCAACCCGACCTACGAGCAGGTTTGCGAAGTGCTGGAGCAGGTGCCGCTGGATATACTCCAGTTTCACGGCGATGAACCGGCAGTGTTTTGCCGCCGCTTTGGCCGCAGCTATATGAAAGCGCTGCGGGTGAAAGACGATACCGATGTGCTGGCTTTGGCCGAGCAATACGAGGATGCCTGCGGCCTGTTGCTCGACAGCCATGTGCCCGGCGTGCCCGGTGGCACCGGCATCACTTTTGACTGGCAAACTATTCCCGCCTGCTTGCCGCAGCCGCTGATTCTGGCTGGCGGTCTGGATGCCGACAATGTCACCGGGGCGATTCGCATTGCCCGTCCCTGGGCGGTGGATGTCAGCGGTGGCGTAGAACAGGTTGATGCCGATGGTCGTCGCCATCCGGGTATCAAATCCGAAGTGGCCATGGCTGCTTTTATCGAAGGAGTTAACCGTGTCTGAGAAGATCGATTTCGCTGCGTTTCCTGATGCCCGCGGACACTTCGGGCGTTACGGCGGCCGCTTTGTGTCAGAAACCCTGATGGCAGCGCTGGAAGATCTCGAAGCGGTCTACGGCCGGCTCAAGGATGATCCGCAGTTCCGCGCCGATTTTGATTACGACATGGCGCATTATGTTGGCCGGCCGTCACCGCTGTATTTTGCCGAGCGGCTGACCAAAAAAGTTGGCGGTGCGCAGATCTGGCTCAAGCGCGAGGATCTGAACCACACCGGCGCCCACAAGGTGAACAACACCATTGGCCAGGCGTTGCTGGCCAAGCATATCGGCAAGCGCCGGGTGATTGCCGAAACCGGTGCCGGCCAGCACGGTGTCGCCAGTGCCACGGTGGCGGCGCGGCTCGGCCTCGAGTGTCAGGTGTACATGGGTGCAGATGATATCGAGCGGCAGAAGCTGAATGTTTACCGGATGAAACTGCTTGGCGCCGAAGTGATTCCGGTGACGTCCGGTTCGCGCACCTTGAAAGACGCGCTGAATGAAGCGATGCGCGACTGGGTTACCAACGTGGATCACACCTTTTACATCATCGGTACGGTCGCCGGCCCGCATCCGTATCCGATGCTGGTGCGTGATTTCCAGAGCATTATCGGCCGCGAAGCGCGCCAGCAGTGCCTGAAAATGAATGACCGCCTGCCGGATGCGCTGGTGGCCTGTGTCGGGGGTGGCTCCAATGCCATCGGCCTGTTTCATCCGTTCCTCAACGATGAATCGGTGTCGATGTACGGCGTCGAAGCGGCGGGGGATGGTATTGAAACCGGTCGTCATTCTGCACCGCTGGCGGCCGGGCGCCCGGGTGTGTTGCACGGCAATCGTACTTATCTGATGGAAAACGAGGACGGCCAGATTATTGACACCCATTCGATCTCTGCCGGGCTCGATTATCCGGGCGTCGGCCCCGAGCATTCGTGGCTGAAGGATATTGGCCGGGTGAATTATGTCAGTGCCACCGATGACGAGGCGATGGCAGCGTTCCGCGATCTGACCAAGATCGAGGGCATTATGCCGGCGCTCGAATCCGCCCACGCGGTGGCCTATGCCATGAAACTTGCCGCTACCATGAGCCCGGAGCAGATCATTGTCGTCAACCTGTCCGGTCGCGGTGACAAGGACATTCTTACCGTCGCCTCTATCGACGGCATTTCTATCTGAAGGCAGCTGATTCATGAACCGTATTGCGAAACGTTTTGCATCTCTGGCGGAATCCGGCCGCAAGGCACTGATTCCGTTCGTCACTGCCGGTGATCCGGTGCCGGAAGTGACGCTGCCGCTGCTGCATGCCATGGTCGCCGCCGGCGCCGACATTATCGAACTGGGCATGCCGTTTTCCGATCCGATGGCCGATGGTCCGGTGATCCAGCTGGCCTGCGAGCGCTCGCTGGCCGGAGGCACCACGGTGCGCTCGCTGCTGGATACCGTGGCCCGTTTCCGGGAAACCGACCAGACCACGCCGATCGTCCTGATGGGTTACCTGAATCCGGTGGAGGCGATGGGCTACGAAGCCTTTGCCAGGCGCTGCAGTGAAGTCGGGGTCGATGGGGTGCTGATCGTCGATCTGCCGCCGGAAGAGGCGGTGGATGTGGCACCGGTGTTCCGCGAGCGTGGCCTTGATCTGGTATTTCTGGTGGCGCCGACCACCACCGAGGCGCGCATGGAACTGATCAGCAAGGCCGGCAGTGGCTACCTGTACTATGTGTCGCTGAAGGGCGTGACCGGGGCGGCAACGCTGGATCCGGCGGAGGTGGCCGGGCGCGTGGAAACAATTCGCAAACACGCCAAATTGCCCATTGGCGTAGGCTTTGGTATCAAGGACGCTGAATCCGCCCGGCTGGTATCGCGGGTGGCCGACGGGGTGGTGGTAGGCAGCGCGCTGGTACAGCAGATTGCCGACCATGCCGGTCAACCGGAGCTGATTCCGGAGAAGGTGTCGGCCATTTTGCGATCCATGCGCGAGGCGATGGATCAGGGCTGACCGGATAAACAGACGGAGCAGGGCAAGATGAGCGGTGGTAACTGGCTGGAAAAAATTCTGCCGTCGGTGCGCAAGCCCGATAACGATGGCCGTCGCGCCAACGTGCCGGAAGGTCTTTGGCGCAAGTGTCCGCGCTGCGATGGTGTTATTTACCGGCCGGAGCTGGAGCGTAACCTCGATGTCTGTCCGAAGTGTCAGCATCACCTGCGGATCAATGCCCGCACCAGGCTGAAACTGTTTCTCGATGATGGCCCGCAAAGTGAAATCGGGGCCGACATTGAGCCGGTTGACCGGCTCAAGTTCAAGGATTCAAAAAAATACAAGGATCGTCTGACTGCGGCGCAGAAAGATACCGGCGAGAAAGATGCCTTGATCGTGATTCGCGGCAAGACCAATGGCTTGCCCGTAGTGGCGGCGGCGTTCGAATTCGGTTTCATGGGTGGCTCCATGGGGTCGGTGGTTGGTGAACGGTTTCTTCGCGCTGTCGATATCTGTCTTGAGCATCGCTTGCCGTTTGTCTGCTTCGCTGCCAGTGGTGGCGCGCGGATGCAGGAAGCGCTGTTTTCGCTGATGCAGATGGCGCGCACCAGTGCTGCCTTGCAGCGTATGCGTGACGCCGGGTTGCCGTTTATTTCGGTGTTGACCGACCCGGTTTATGGCGGAGTCTCTGCGTCGCTGGCCATGCTTGGTGATGTCAATGTGGCCGAACCGGGTGCGCTGATCGGTTTCGCCGGCCCGCGAGTGATTGAACAAACCGTCCGGCAGAAGCTGCCTGAAGGTTTCCAGCGCAGCGAGTTTCTGCTCGAACATGGCGCCATCGATATGATCGTGCATCGTCGTGACATGAAAGACACGCTGCATCGCCTGCTTGCCAATCTGACCCACGCGCCGTTACCTGCTGCCTGAATGACACTGGAAGAGTGGCTGGCGCGCATCGAGCGTCTGCATCCGCAGGAAATTGAACTGGGGCTGGAGCGAGTGCGCGCAGTGGCAGAGGGTCTTGCCGTACTGCGCTTTTCCTGCCCGGTGATCACCGTTGCCGGCACCAACGGCAAGGGTTCTACTGTCACTCTGATCGAACGATTGGCGCGCGCCGGCGGCTTTCGAACCGGCCTGTATACGTCGCCACATATTCTGCATTTCAGCGAGCGTGTTCGCATCAATGGTGTTGCCGTTGATGACGCCGGGCTGTGTCGTGCTTTCGAGGCAGTGGAAGCGGCGCGCGGTGACGTCGCACTGACCTATTTCGAGTTCACCACGCTGGCGGCACTGTGGTTGTTCCGGGGTGCCGCTCCGGACCTGCTGATTCTCGAAGTCGGCCTTGGTGGTCGTCTGGATGCGGTGAATATTGTTGACCCGGACGTTTCCGTTATCACCTCTATTGGTCTCGATCATCAGGACTGGCTCGGGGATGATCTTGAGCAGATTGCCCGGGAAAAGGCCGGCATTCTGCGCCCCGGTCGACCATTGTTGTTTGCTGGTCCGGACATGCCGGCGGCCATTGCCGAGTGTGCCGGTGCCGCCGGAGCAAACCTGCTGTGTGCAGGTGTTGAATTTGGCAGCGATCGCAATGCGGTCTATTGGCAGCAGGGTGGTCAGCTACAACATTGCGATGCCGACGCAGTGCCATTGGGCAGGGACAATCTTGCTGGCGCCGTTCAGGCACTTTCCCTGGTCGGACGGCTGCCGGAAAATATTGCGGCAGTCGCCGGCCAGGTCCGGTTAGCCGGGCGCTGCCAGAAAGTGCCAAAGGATGGCGTGGACTGGTACCTTGATATCGGTCATAACCGGGAGGCCCTGCAGCGCTTTCTGGCCATGTTGCCCACTCCGGCCGGGCGGCGCCGGGCAGTATTTGCCATGCTGGTGGACAAGCCTGCCGAGGCAGTGATCAACGATTTTCTGTTGTCGGTGGACGACTGGTACCTGGCCAGTCTTGCCGGTTTGCGAGGGCGTTCGGCAGCGTCGCTGGCCGCCCTGTTTCCGGCATCCTGTTCGGTGCGCTGTTTTGAATCGGTGGCGCAAGCGGTTCAGTCTGTCCGGCAGGATCTTGGCGAAGGTGATCAGATCATCGTGTTCGGTTCCTTTCATACCGTCGCCGAGGCAGCGCTGGCTCTTGATCTGGAGCTGATATGACACCCATCTTGCGACGTCCTCTGGTGGCGCTTTTGTTGCTGGCGCTGGTGGCGGCGATGCTGGTCCCGCTGTGGCTGCGTGAACCGGTGACAGTGATGCAACCACTGGATATGGAATTGCCGCCGATTCCGGTAATGGAGCCGACTGACCCGACCGAGCCGGTGTCTGAGGCAGAGCTCCGTGCGGCTGATGCGGCGATCAATACAGCCCGTGATCAGCTTGTTGGTCAGGCCGAGGCAGACGTCGGCACCGGCACCGCTGAGCAGGTGCCGCTACCGCTGGCCTGGGCGGTGGAACTGCTGTCCTACCAGACGGAAGCCGAGGCAACGGCGGCAAAACAGCGCTTGCTTGATGCCGGCTACCGCGCTTTCCTGCGCCAGACCACAGGTGGCCAGCGTTGGCAGCTTTACGCTGGTCCCGAGCTGGAGCCGGGCAGTGCCGAGGCGACCCTGGCACGGCTTCAGTTTGAGCTGCTGGCGCCGGCCGATGCGCAGGTTGTGCCGTTCAGACCCTGACCCCGGGCGCGGCTTTCTGCTACCATGACGCCCTTTCCGGCACCTGCCTGTCTGATGAATGTTGCTGATGCCCTGATCCTGCTGGTGATTGCCGTTTCGGCGCTGCTCAGTCTGCGCCGCGGTTTTACCCGTGAGGCATTTTCGTTGTTGACCTGGGTGGCCGCGTTTGTTGTCGCGCGATTGTTTGGCCCGGCCTTCGAGCTGATGCTGGAAGGTTCCATCGCCACGCCCAGTGCGCGGATGGCAACGGCTTTCGGGGTGCTGTTTGCTGCCACTCTGGTGGTTGGTGCACTGATCAATCATCTGCTTGGCGAGCTGGTAAGGGTTACCGGGCTGTCTGCTACGGATCGTCTGTTCGGCATGGTATTTGGCGCCGTCCGTGGTGTTGTGCTGGTCATCGTGCTGGTCGCCGTGGGTGGCCATCTTTTTTCGGCAGACAGCTGGTGGCGGGAATCCGTGCTGGTGCCGCATTTTGCTTTACTGGAAGACTGGACAAGGACGGTTGCGGCAGAGCTTGTCAAGTTCATCATCCGGATCGGATCAGCCTAGGGGACAGGTCACATGTGCGGAATAGTCGGTATCGTCGGTCGCTCATTCGTCAATCAGGCGATTTATGATGCGCTGACCGTGTTGCAGCATCGAGGTCAGGATGCTGCCGGCATTGTCACCTCAGACGGAGACAGGCTGTTTCTGCGCAAGGATAACGGCATGGTGCGGGATGTATTTCGCAGCAGCCATATGCGTCGTCTGGTGGGGAACATGGGTATCGGTCACGTTCGTTATCCGACCGCCGGCACCGCCAGCTCGGCGGAGGCACAACCGTTTTATGTGAACTCTCCGTATGGCATTACGCTGGCGCATAACGGCAACCTGACCAACACCATCGCGCTGGCGGAAGATATCTACCGCGCCGATCTTCGTCATATCAATACCTCGTCGGATTCCGAGGTGTTGCTGAACGTATTTGCCCATGAGCTGCAGCAGCTTCGCAAACTGGTGCCGCAGCCGGAGGATATTTTTGAAGCGGTGTCGAGGGTGCATACCCGTGTTGAGGGTGCCTATGCGGTGATTGCCATGATTACCGGTTACGGCATTCTTGCGTTCCGCGATCCGCATGGCATTCGTCCGGTCTGTTATGGCCGTCGTGACACCGACCAGGGGCCAGAATACATGGTGGCCTCGGAGAGTGTGGCGCTATCCGGCCTGGGCTTTCATCTGGTCCGGGACCTGGCACCGGGCGAGGCCATTTATATCAGCACTGAAGGCGAGGTCTACACCCGCCAGTGCGCCAGCAATCCGGTTTTGACGCCCTGTATTTTCGAGCATGTTTACCTGGCCCGTCCTGATTCGATCATTGATGGTATCTCTGTTTACAAGGCACGCCTGCGGATGGGCGAAAAGCTGGCCGAGAAGATCGGGCGGGAGTGGCCTGATCACGATATCGATGTGGTTATTCCGATTCCGGACACCAGCCGTACAGCAGCCTTGCAGATGGCCAACGTGCTGGATGTGAAATACCGTGAGGGTTTCATCAAGAACCGCTACATCGGCCGTACCTTTATCATGCCGGGCCAGCAACAGCGGAAGAAGTCGGTGCGGCAGAAGCTCAATGCCATCGAGCTGGAGTTTTCCGGCAAGAATGTGCTGCTGGTTGATGATTCGATCGTGCGCGGGACTACCTGTAACGAGATCATCCAGATGGCAAGGGAAGCCGGTGCCAGCAAGGTCTATTTTGCATCCGCTGCGCCGCCGGTGATCTATCCGAATGTCTACGGCATTGATATGCCGGCGGCCACCGAGCTGATCGCCCATGGCCGTACTACCGAGGAGATATCTGCCCTGATCGGTGCAGATGGTCTGATTTTTCAGGACCTGCCGGATCTGATTGCCGCCTGTCGTGAGGGCAATCCGGCTATCACCGAATTTGACTGCTCGGTGTTTGATGGCCATTACATTGCTGGCAGGATTGACCGTCAGTATCTGGACTCGCTGGAAAAGCAGCGTAGCGATATTAACAAGCAGCAGAAAAGCCGTGCGGCTGCGCTGGCCAGAAATGAAGCGGTAGATCTGCATAACGCCAACTGAACAGGAGTGCTACATGAGCAAGCGGCAGCTGCCCGAGAATCTGAGTGTAGAGACCCTGGCGATTCGTGCTGCCGAGCTGCGTACCGATGAAATGGCGCACTCCGAGGCCCTGTTTCTGACCTCCAGTTTTGTCTACGAAAGCGCCGCCCAGGCAGCGGCGCGCTTTGCCGGTACCGAACCGGGTAATATCTATTCGCGTTTTACCAACCCTACCGTGCGTTCGTTTGAGCAGCGTCTGGCGGCGCTGGAAAGTGGTGAGCAGTGTGTTGCCTTCGCCTCCGGCATGGCGGCAATCAATGCGGTGTTCATGGCCTGCCTGAAGCCGGGCGACCATATCGTCAGTTCGCGCAGCCTGTTTGGCACTACCCACGTGCTGTACGACAAGTACCTGCGCAAGTTCGGCATTGACGTGACGCTGGTCGATATAGACAAGCTGGACCAGTGGCGTGCTGCCGTGACGCCGCAAACCCGGTTTCTGTTTCTGGAAACACCATCCAATCCGCTTGCCGAAGTGGCAGATATTGCCGCGCTGGCGGAAATCGCCCATGCCGGCGGAGCAAAACTGATTGTTGATAACTGCCTGTGCACCCCGGCGTTGCAAAGGCCACTGCTGCTCGGCGCTGATATCGTTATTCACAGCGCCACCAAATATCTGGACGGGCAGGGACGTTGTCTGGGCGGTGCCGTGGTCGGCAGTGCGGCCGATATGGCCGAGGTTTACGGCTATCTGCGCACCGCCGGAGCCACCCTCAGCGCCTTTAATGCCTGGGTCTTCCTGAAGGGTCTGGAAACCCTGTCGCTGCGCATGCAGGCCCACTCCGCGAATGCGTTGGCGCTGGCACAGTGGCTGCGTGAGCAACCCGGTATTGATCGGGTTCATTACGCTGGCTTGACGGACCATCCGCATCATGGGCTGGCGGCCAGGCAGCAGCGCGGGTTTGGCGGAGTACTGTCGTTCGAGGTGCGCGATAGTGCCGGCAAGGCGGATCGTGATGCGGCCTGGCGCTTTATTGACGCGACCCGGCTGGTGTCGATCACCGCCAACCTTGGCGATGTCAAAACCACTATTACTCACCCGGGCACCACTACCCATGGGCGGGTCGCGGAAGCAGAAAAACGTCGTGCCGGTATCAGTGACAACCTGATTCGTGTCGCGGTAGGACTGGAAGGTCTGGAGGATCTCAAGGCGGATATGCGTCGTGGTCTGGCAGGTCTCGGCTTCGGAGAATAACAATGACCACGGCCATTGGTCGCGCCATCGCCGCTGTTTCAGACGTGGTGCTTGGCAAGGAAGAGCAGATTCGTCTGGCTGTTGCGTGCCTGTTGGCCCGGGGCCACCTGTTGATTGAAGATCTTCCCGGCATGGGCAAGACCACACTGGCCCACGCTCTCGCCAGAGTATTTTCGCTTGAGTATCGTCGCGTTCAGTTTACCAGTGACATGCTGCCCGCAGACATTCTCGGCGTATCGATTTTCGAGCCGGATAGTCGAGAGTTCCAGTTGCGGCCGGGGCCGGTATTTACCCAGCTGCTGTTGGCGGATGAGATCAACCGGGCAACGCCGAAAACCCAGAGCGCTCTGCTGGAAGCCATGGAGGAGCGACAGGTTACCCTCGACGGTGTCTCCCGGCCGCTGCCGGAACCGTTTTTTGTGATTGCCACGCAAAACCCGGTGACTCAGGCCGGCACCTTTCCGTTGCCGGAGTCACAGCTGGATCGCTTTCTGATGCGGATATCGCTTGGCTATCCTTCGGCGGAAACCGAGATCACCCTGCTCTCCGGCAGTGATCGTCGTGAGCATGCATTGACCATGAGCCCACAACTCGGCACTGGCGAGCTGATGCAGATGATGTTGCTGGTTGAAAAGGTGCACGCATCGGCAGACCTGATTGATTATGTCCAGCGTCTGCTTGGTTACAGTCGTCAGGGCGGGCTGTTTGTCGCCGGTCTGTCTCCGCGTGCGGGGCTTGGTCTTTTGCGTGCGGCAAGAGCCTGGGCGTTGCTGGCAGGACGGGATTATGTCACGCCTGAAGATGTGCAGGTGGTGCTTGGCCCTGTCACTGCGCATCGTTTGCAGGGTAGCGTTGGAGGCACCACCGCCGCTTCGACACAGCAGCTGCTGGAAGCGGTTCCGGTGGTGCGGCGCAGCTGATGAAAGGCCTGCGCCGGATTGTCACCAGACTCTGGCATGGTTGGCTGCAGCGGCGTATTCCTCCTTCCCGTCAGGTGGTGCTGGATCAGCGCCGCATTTTCATTTTCCCCTCAGCCTACGGTTTCTTCTTTCTGCTGATCGCCGCGTTGCTTTTTATCGGTGGTATCAATTACGAAAACAATCTGCTGCTGGGGTTTTCGTTCCTGCTGGTCAGCCTTTTTCTGATGGCGATCCTGCATACGTTTGGCAATCTTGCTGGTGTGAAATTGTTGGCGGCGGGCATGCGGCCGGGTTTCGCCGGTGCCCGTGGCGCGCTGGAAGTGCGTGTCGTCAGTGATAGCCATGCGCATTGCAGTCTCTGGTTGCACTGGCCGGGCGCGCCGGCGGAGGAGGTGTCGGTTGAAGCGGGCGAGGAACGGAGCCTGTGGCTGAGTGTGCAGTTGCGCAGGCGTGGCCGTCAGCACCCCGGTCGCCTGCGTATCGAGAGTCGCTACCCTTTGGGTTTATTGCGCAGCTGGAGTCTGGTCGATCTGGATCATACCTGTGTGGCCTGGCCGCAGGCTTTGCCGGGCGGTGAATGCCCGACCAGTGGCGGGGATGATGATAGCGGCGCCAGCCATCAGGATCGTGGCAGCGAAGAATTCGAGGGGCTGAGGAGCTATGTGGCCGGCGACTCGTTGCGTCTGGTTGACTGGAAAAGTTATGCCCGTGGCCGCGGCCTCAATACCAAGCAGTTCAGCGATCCGGCCGAGGGGCGGTTGTGGCTGGAGTGGAGCAAACTGTCCGGGCATGATCCGGAAACCCGCTACAGTCGGCTCTGCTACTGGGTGCTGCAGCTTGATCAGCGCGGTGAGCGGTACGGCTTGCGCCTGCCGGATGGTGAACTGGAGCCCGGTACTGGTCTGTTGCAGCGTGAGCGCGCGCTGGAGATGTTGGCCCTGTCCGGAGGCGGTGGCTGATGGCGCGCGTCTATCAGGTTCCCCGCCATGCTTTCCCCTGGCTAATCAGTGGCGTCCTGCTTGCGTCGCTGCCGCACATGATCAGGGCTGAGCTGTGGCTGTCTGTCGCTGTGCCTTTGTTGCTGTTATGGCGCATCATGATTCAGCGAGGCCGCGTTGCCATGCCGGGGAAACTGCTGCGTGGCATGTTATTGCTGGGGCTGGTCGGCGCCACACTGTACAGCCACGGAACACTGCTTGGCCCGGACGCCGGTGTGACCCTGCTGGTTGCGGCGTTCGCGCTGAAGATGCTGGAGATGTTTCGCCTCCGTGATGCCTACGTGGTAATTATTCTTGCCTGCTTCGTATTGGCAACGGCGTTTCTGTTTTCTACCGGCCCCCTTGTCACTGTGTACATTGGCGTGGTGCTGGTGCTGGTGGTTGCTGCGCTGATCGGAATAAATCACCCGGAAAGCGGCGTGTCACCCTGGCGACACTTGCGGTTGTCGGCGAAGATGGTGGCACAGGCGGTTCCGCTGATGCTGGTTTTCTTTGTGCTGGTGCCGCGATTGCCACCGCTGTGGAACCTGAAGGTCGAACAGCATCAGGGTAAAACCGGGATGAGCGATTCGATGGCGCCGGGTGAAATCAGCCGTCTGTCGCGACAGAACGATCTCGCTTTCCGGGTTGAATTTGATGGCGAGGTACCGCCGCCGTCGTTACGTTACTGGCGGGGCTTGACCTATGGCTGGTTCGACGGGCGGCGCTGGAGTCAGGCAGTGCCACCGGCGCTGGATCGTCAGGAATATATTCGATTCCCGGGTGGTGTCTCGCCGCAATGGTATTTGCAGTTGCTGGCTGACCGCGGTGATGTGGCATGGAAATATCGTGTTGTTATGGAGCGTACCGGGCGTCAGTGGTTGTATGCGATGTCTGTACCTTTCAGTGACAAGACAGATGTAGGGTTGGCCCGCGATCTGCGTCTGGTGCGGCGCACTGATATTGAAACAACTTATGATTACCGGGTGGCCAGCTACCTGATACCGGTAGCCGTGGAGGGGTTGAAAGAGTGGGAGCGCAAGTTTTACGTGGCCCTGCCTTCGGGCAGCAATCCCCGGGCCAGCGCCATGGCGCAACAGTGGCGCGATGAATCTGCCACCGACGCAGACTATGCCAACCGGCTATTACGCTGGCTGAATGAGGAGGAATTTTATTACACCCTTGAGCCCCCGTTACTTGGTCAGCACACGGTGGATGATTTTCTGTTTCGCACCCGCCGCGGGTTTTGTGAACACTATGCATCCAGTTTCGCGTTTCTGCTGCGGGCAGCCGGGATACCCGCACGGATCGTAGCCGGTTATCAGGGTGGGCAGTTGAATCCGCTTGGCAATCACCTTCAGGTACGTCAGTACGATGCCCATGTCTGGGTTGAAGCCTGGTTGCCGGAGCAGGGCTGGATTGAGTTTGATCCCACTGCAGCGGTGGCGCCGGCGCGTATCGAGCTGGGACTGGAGCAGGCGTTGGCCGGCCTTGATGAGCAAACGGAGACTGGTCTGGCGGCAGCATTACGTAGTAATCCATTGTTGACGCGCCTGAGCTATCTGATGGATTACATTGAATTCGGCTGGGCAAAATGGGTGCTTGGTTATAACCAGCAGGGTCAGCTTGAATTTCTCAGCCGCTGGCTCGGCCGGGTAACCCCGGAGCGCATGGTGATGGCGCTGGCTGCCGTCGGCGGGTCGGTGATGGCGGTAATGCTTGTATGGATGCTGTGGCGGGCACGGCGGCCAGGGCTGACCTGGTGGCAACGGGAATACCGGGCCATGCTGCGTCTGATGCACAAGCGCGGACTGAACCCGCCAGCGCACCTGCCGCCGTCTCAGGTGATTGCCGCAGCGGCCCAGCGCTATCCGCGAGCAGCCATGGCGCTGCAGGATTGGCACAGCTGTTTCGAGGCGGCAGTATACAAGCCATTGGCGACCGAGCCTGGGCTGTTGCGGCGTCAGCTCGTTGTGCTGCGCCGTAAAGTTGCCCGTATGAGTCGGCGTTGACCTTTTAACTACCTGCTCCAGGCGTATAACCTTGGTCATGGCTGTGGCGTAACGTCAGGCCAACCGGAAGAGAAACGATACTGACTGATGGCACGATTACACCCGACTCTGAAACCAGCCCTTTCCCTGTTGCCGGCCGCAGAACCGGTGCACCTGTTTACCCGGCATTCAGTCAGGGAACTGGCCAAAGACGGCTTTGCCGATTACCGGCTGCCGCTGACCGAAGAGGGCGTTGCCATGGCGCGCAGCTGGGGAGCGTCACTGGGACGTCCTTTGACACGGATCAGCAGCAGCCCGGTCGGTCGCTGCGTCGATACTGCACAGGCGATGATGGAAGGTGCCATGGAGGCGGGTTTGCTTGCCGCCCCGATGGAGATCGAGCGCAGTATGGTGCTGGTGGAGCCGGGCTGCTACGTCGAGGATGTCGCCGTTGTCGGGCCGCACTTCATGAAGCTCGGTGCGCTCGGTTTTATCAATCACCACATCAGTGACGGGCTGGCAGGCTTGCTCAGCCCTGATGCCGGGCGGCAGAAGCTGCTCGGGTTCCTGCAGGCGCGCCAGCCGGAACCCGGCACCCTGGCGGTTCATGTCAGCCACGACACCATTATCGTAGCGTTCGTCGCTAATCTGCTCGGCCTTGGTCGGGTCAGCGAGCAGGACTGGCCATGGATGATGGAGGGGGTCTGGCTCTGGTTCGATGACCGTGAGCTGCATTGGGTATGGCGAGGAGAGTGGCAGCGCCGGTCACTGGCTGAGCTGTTGCCAACGCCTTGCTGAGCGGTCTGCTATAGTGTCCCCCCTGTTCTGCTTGAGGGTTACCTTCCTTGTCTGCTCTGGCGCTGCGCGATGTGCGCAAAATCTATGGAAACGGTGTTGAAGCCCTGAAGGGCATCAGTCTTGATGTACAGGCCGGTGAATTTTTTGCCCTGCTCGGGCCCAATGGGGCCGGCAAATCGACCACCATCGGTATTATCAGTTCACTGGTGAACAAGACTGGCGGCAGTGTCGAGGTTTTCGGCCATGACCTTGATCGTGACCGGGTCGATGCCAAGCGCCGGGTTGGCGTGGTGCCGCAGGAATTCAACTTTAACCAGTTCGAGAAAGTATTCGACATTCTGGTGACCCAGGCGGGTTTTTATGGCATTCCCGCGTCCAGGGCGCAGGAACGGGCCGAATTTTATCTGCGCAAGCTGGGCCTTTGGGACAAGCGCGAAAGTCAGTCGCGGATGTTGTCCGGCGGTATGAAGCGTCGTCTGATGATTGCCCGGGCACTGGTCCATGAGCCTGACCTGCTGATTCTTGATGAGCCCACCGCAGGTGTCGATATCGAGCTGCGCCGCTCAATGTGGGATTTTCTGACCGAGCTGAACCAGCTGGGCAAGACCATCATCCTGACTACCCATTATCTGGAAGAGGCCGAGTCGTTGTGCCGGCGGATTGCGATTATTGATCGTGGCCGTATCGTCGAAAATACTGATATGAAGTCACTGCTCGAAAAGCTGCATATCGAAACTTTTGTGCTTGATCTGGCCGCATCGCTGGATAGTGCGCCGCACATTGAAGGGCTGATACTGAAGCTGCGCGACCCTCGGACTCTGGAAGTGGAGGTGCCGAAAACCCGGGTATTGAATGACCTGTTTGCGGCCCTGGCAGCTCAGGGTATTTCCGTGCTGAGTATGCGTAACAAGAGCAACAGGCTGGAGGAGCTGTTCTTGCGCCTGGTGGAGCGTAATCTGGATGCGGAGGGCACAGCATGAACACGCACTATCAGTGGGTTGCCTTTCAAACCATCGTGGTCAAGGAAATCCGCCGGTTTGTCCGGATATGGCCGCAGACCCTGTTGCCACCGGCGATCACCATGACGCTGTATTTCGTTATTTTCGGCAATCTGATCGGTAGCCGGATCGGCGACATGGGTGGCTTTGGTTACATGCAGTTTATTGTCCCCGGACTGGTGATGATGAGCGTAATCCAGAACAGCTATGGCAATGTGGTCAGCTCGTTCTACTCGACCAAGTTCCAGCGCTCCATTGAGGAGATGCTGGTGTCGCCGATGTCGAGTGTGACGATCCTGCTCGGGTATGTCGCCGGCGGCGTGGCGCGCGGTATCTTCGTTGGCCTGATTGTTACGCTGTTGTCGCTGTTTTTCACCGAACTGCAGATTCAGCATGTGCTGGTCACGATTCTGGTCGTGGTGCTGACCGCGGTGCTGTTTTCCATTGGCGGTTTTATTAATGCCATGTTTGCCAACAAGTTTGATGATGTTGCGATCATTCCTACCTTTGTACTGACACCGCTGACCTATCTGGGCGGGGTGTTCTACTCCATTGACCTGCTGCCGGGGTTCTGGCGCACGGTGTCCTTGTTCAACCCGGTTGTCTATATGGTGAATACCTTCCGTTACGGCCTGCTCGGTGTCAGTGACGTGGATGTACTGGGGTCGCTGGCGGCTATTCTCCTGTTTACCGTGGGCCTGTTTGCCCTGGCCCTGTGGATGCTGAACCGCGGTATCGGTATTCGGCAATAGTGATAGAATGGGGGCACCTGTACCGGAGAGCCCTTCATGGCCAGCCCGTTTGACGAAACGCCGTTAGGTCGGCGTACAGACTACATTGATCAGTACACCCCGGCGTTGCTGTGCCCGGTGCCGCGCCGGGATGCCCGTGAGGTGCTTGACCTTGACCCTGAGGCATTGCCGTTCCATGGCATGGACTACTGGAATGCCTACGAGCTGTCCTGGCTCGATGGCCGTGGTAAACCGGTGGTGATGGTGGGGGAGTTTTCGGTGCCCTGTAACAGCCGCAATCTGGTTGAGTCGAAATCGCTCAAGCTTTATCTGAATTCATTTGCCAATAGCCGTTTCAACTCTGTTGCGGCGGTGCGCTCGTTGATGGAGAAGGATCTGTCTGATTGCGCGGGCGGCCCGGTAGATGTCCGACTGCGCACGCTTGACAATGTTGCCGCGGATCCATGGCTTGAGATTAGTGGTGACTGTGTCGATCGTATCGACATTGAAATTGATAGTGCGGTCGAGGATATCCGCTTGTTGAGCGATCAGGGGCCGGAGCGCACCGAGACGCTTTACAGTCATTTGCTGCGCAGCCTGTGTCCGGTAACCGGGCAGCCGGACTGGGCTACTCTGGTGGTGCGTTATACCGGCGCGCCGATCAGTCAGGTTACCTTGCTGAGATACGTGATCGCGCTGCGTAGCCATCAGGGGTTTCACGAACAGATTATCGAACAGGTATTTACCGATATCCTGCAGCAGTGTCAGCCTCGGCAACTGAGCGTGTACGGCCGATTTACCCGCCGTGGCGGGCTGGATATCAATCCGTTCCGGTCAAACTTCGAGGAGAGCGCGCTGAATCGGCGTGTGGTCAGGCAATAACCCGGGGTTGATTGTTTCAGACTGGTCCGAGTGGCCAGCCGAAGCCGAGCCAGATTGCCAGAAGCAGGCTCCACGCCAACAGCAGGGCAAGGCTGTAGGGCAACATCATCGCCATCAGCGTGCCAATCCCGGCATCGGTTTTGTGCTGGCGCACAAAACCGAGCACCAATGCAAAGTAGGGCATCAACGGGGTGATCAGATTGGTGCTGGAATCGCCCACCCTGAATGCCGCCTGTGTGGCATCCGGCTGCACGCCGGCCAGCATCAGCATCGGAATCAGCAGTGGTGCCAGCAGTGCCCACTTTGCCGAGGCGCTGCCAATCAGCAGATTCAGCACTGCCACCAGCAGGATCAGCGCGATCATCAGCAGCGGTGTCGGCAGGTTAATGGCGGTTAACGCTGCCGCACCTTTTACCGCCATCACCAGTGCCATGCCGGACCAGTTGAACCAGGCAACAAACTGTGCGGCAAAAAACATCAGTACCAGATAGCCGGAAAGCTGTGCCATGGTTTTTTCAAGCGAGCGGATCACGTCACTGCCGTTGCGGAATGCGCCACTGCTATAGCCGAAAATCAGCCCGCAGACCGCGAAGCCCAGCGCGATAACAATGACAATGCCCTGCATGAACGGTGAGCTGAGCAGGTCGCCGCTATCCGGGTGGCGTAATGGCGCGCCGTCGGGCAGGGTCAGGGCGGCGATGCTGAGCAGATAGCCCAGCAGGCCGAGCGATGTCAGCAGCGTGGTGCGGTTTGAAATGCTGTGCTGATCGGCTACGACAACGGCTTTGCCGGCTTTCTCCGCCGGCGTCACCAAGGTGATCACCAGCGTGACCAGCACGGTGGAAACAAGCATGAACCAGTAGTTCGCTGCCGCCCCGACACTGCTGTCCGGTTGTAACGTGCGGGCAGCTTCCGTGCTGATGCCGGCAAGCAGGGCATCGACCGGGCCGAGTAGCAGGTTGGCACTGAAACCACCGGAAACGCCGGCAAACGCCACTGCGATTCCAGTCAGAGGCGAGCGGCCAGCGCGCTGGAACAGCAGCGCCGCAAGCGGAATCAGCACCACGTATCCGGCGTCTGCAGCAATACTGGAAAGCACGCCGGCGAATGCCACCAGCGGCACCAGTAAAGGTTGTGAAGCGCGCCGGACAATCGCTCCCAGCATGCTGCCAAGCAGGCCGGAATGTTCCGCCACACCGATCCCCAGCATCGCCACCAGTACCACGCCCAGCGGGGCGAAGCCGGTAAAGTTGCTGACCATGGAGGTTAATATCCAGCGCACGCCTTCTGCAGATAATAGTGAGCGTAGCGGCAGCGGATCGCCGCTCAGCGGGTGAGCAGTATCAGGGGTGATGACACTGACCAGTGCGCTGACTGGCAGCAGCAGCAGGCAGAGCCAGACAAACAGCAGGGTGGGGTGGGGCAGGCGGTTGCCGAGCCGTTCGAGCTGCGATAACCAGCCGGCTGAGAAGCTCATCAGACGATCAGACGGTCCTTGACCGTCATTGCCGTGCGTCCGAGCACTTCCATGATTTTGCTTTTGTCACGATCACTTATGCTGGAGCTGTCGATGTGCAGGGAGAAACCCTGAGCGTCGAGATCAATGCGGGTATCCTCGCCTTTCTTCAGCCCGGTTGCCCCTGTGGCGAGGCTGATCAGAATACGTTTCTTGTCGAAATTGCGCACTTTGGGCAGGTCCATGTGAATCGCAAATCCGGGCGCTTCCAGTGACAGGAAACCGGCGCCGCTACCGGCCCGGGCCTTCATTTCCGAGACTTCATATACCGAGATCGGACGGTTGAAGCCTTTTGCCTGAATTTCACCCATGGCCCGGCACATGATCCGGTCCTTGACCAGCTCATGAGTGGCCTGGGAAATCAGAATATGGCCGGGGCGGCAGGCGGACTCAAGTCGGCTGGCCAGATTCACGTCGGTACCGAGAATGGTGTAATCGAGGCGGGTATCGGTGCCGAAGTTGCCCACCGTGCAGTAACCGGTATTGATACCGATCCGGATTTCCAGCTTGTGTTCAATGCCTTCCCGTTTCCAGCGCTGGCGCAGCAGCTTCATCTGTTTCTGCATGTCGATTGCCATGGCGACACAGGCGGTGGCATCTTCCTTCGAGCCCTTGCTGTTCGGATCGCCGAAAAACACCATCACCGAATCGCCGATAAACTTGTCGACCGTGCCGCCATGGTGACTGGCGATGCGGGTCATTTCGCTGAGATAGGTGTTCAGCATTTTCGTCAGCACATCAAGCGGCAACTCTTCAGACATGTTGCTGAAGCCCTTGATGTCGGAAAAGAACACGGTGAGCTTTTTACGTCGTGTTTCGACCTTGGCATCGCGTTTGCCCGAGAACAGCGAGCCCCATATTTGCGGTGACAGATATTTGGCCAGTTTGCGTGACAGTTCCACCGCCTGCTTCTGTTGCCGGGCCATGTGCGCCTGGGCGCCGAGCAGAATGCGGGTCTGGCTGTGCGACTGGAATGCGGACGCACCGACAAACAGGCCCATACCCATCATCGACATTAACGTCAGAATAACGGGGGTTTGCTCCACCGGCAGGATGTGAAATCCGAGCACCAGGCTGCCGGCCACCGCGCCAGCCACGGTGCCGAAAATATTCATCAGCCAGATATACAAACCGCCGCTGGTGACGGCGTTGGCGTGGACAATAATCAGCAGTGCCATGGAGGGCACCAGCGAGAAGTGCAGGGCAGCAATTGCCATGCCGATCAGAATGGCGTCGAGCTGTACTAACACCCGACTGGTTTCCTGCTGACGCTGACCCTTGCGTTCCATGTAGGCGGCAATGATCTGGGCCACCAGCGGGTAGGCCAGCAGCAGCGCCAGAATCAGCAGATAGTCAAACGGATAGACACGCTGCTGGATCCCAATCGACAGCAGCAGTACGGCAACGATGAACTCCAGCATACGGATATAGTTCGCCATCCGCCGGCTGTGGGCCTGCGGATCTTCATCAATACGGCGTCGCTTACCGGGGGTCGGGCTGGCCTTCATGGTGTTCCGGATCACTCTTGTCTGGCGCGAATTGTAACGGCTGGGCCGGATAGGTGAAGGTTAACCGCATTGCAGCTAGGAAAGAAGGCGTAGAACGCGCTCTGCCCATCAGCTGACCTGCTCCGGTACAATGCCGGCTTCCTTTGCCGGAGCGATGATGGATATTCAGACTGCAATTCTTGGCCGGGTATCCTGCCCGCGACTGGACGCCCCGGGGCCGTCTGCGGAGCAGCTGCAGCAGTTGCTGACAGCGGCAGTGCGGGCGCCGGACCATGGTTTGCTGCGGCCATGGCGTTTTATCGTTGTTGAGGGTGATCAGCGTGCCCGGCTGGGTGAGATGCTGGCGCAATGCTGTCAACAGGATCAGCCCGACCTGAACGAGGCGCAGCTGGAGAAACTGCGTCAGGCTCCGCTGCGGGCTCCCACCATGCTGATCGTCGTGGCGGAAATCTCGGCACCGCACAAGGTCTCGGCGATCGACCAGATCATGGCCTGTGCAGCGGCAGTACAGAACCTGCTGCTGAGCGCCCACGCCATCGGTGTTGGTGCCATGTGGCGGACCGGCGCGCCGGCTCTCAGCCCGACCCTGAAAACCCGGTTGGGTTTTCGCCCTGAAGACGAGATCGTCGGCTTTATCTACCTTGGTACCCCCATTGGTAGCAGCAAAACGGTCACCATCGAATCCCCGGACAGCTGGATCAGGGCTTTTCCGATTGCCACCCCGCAGAGCCTCGGGTAACCTACGCGCCTTCAAAAACCGGCGCTCGCGCCGTGTTTTTGATCCAGGTTCCGGTGAGGTGGCCGAGTGGCTGAAGGCGCACGCCTGGAAAGTGTGTATACGTTAATAGCGTATCGAGGGTTCGAATCCCTCTCTCACCGCCAGATAGCAAAAGGCCCCGCATTGCGGGGCCTTTTGCTATCTGGCGGTGAGAGAGGTCATGATTCGAACCCTCCCTTCTATCCCTCCCTCAGGAGCGCAAAGCGCTCCCCGACGTTGGCACGAACTTGCTGGCGCTGTGCGATCCGCAGCAAAAAATCGCGGTCGATCGACCGCTCCTACGAGTTCGGAGCCTCACCAAACGCCTCCCGCAATCGCCCCAACATCTCCCGCAAAACCCCGCCCTGCAACGCAATCCGCGCCATCATCTCGGCCAGCGCATCTTCCTCATCGACGCCATCCAGACTCTCGCGAATCACATCCAGCGCCTTGATGCGCTTGATCTGCATCTCATCGGTCAGATCAAACTCCAGCTCGTCGCGGAAGCTCAGATTCAGCTTCACCACCTGCATGCCAGCCTCGATATGCTTGAGTATTTCTTCCTGGCCAAGATCGAACGAGGTGAAGCGCACGCTGGCGGCTTCTTCGCCAGTGCCTTTCAGTTCGCAGCGATCGCCCAGACCGAAACCGTGCGGCAGCTGCTGCGGCTGCTTCAGCCACTCGGTCATCAGCATGGCCGGCGACACCTCGGCAGCAGCGCGCGTTACCGGCAGGCTGCCAAGCGCCTTGCGCAGGCAGGAGATCACCTGTTCGGCGCGATTCTCGGACGAGCTGTCGACCAGAATGCGTTTGGCATTCAGATCAATCAGAAAGCCGACCCGACGCTGGCGAGTAAAGGCCCGCGGCATCAGCTCGAAGGTGATTTCATCTTTCAGCGCCGCTTTTTCCTTGCGACCGGGCCGGCGGCCGTCACGCGCTTCAATGGCGTCGAGCCGCTCTTCGAGTTCTTCCTTGATAACACCACCGGGCAGCAGCCGGCCGGTTTCCTGCCAGACGCCGTAGAGCAGGTTGTCGGTGGCGTGAATCAGGTTGTCATACGCCTTCAGTGGCGGCACGAAACCGTCGACATTGAGCTGTTGCTGGCTGATTTTCGGACAGCGCAGGCTGTTCAGTTTTTCATCAAGTTCGTGGGCAGACCAGGGAAACGGGTCGGCACTTTGGTAAACGCAGAGATTGCGGATCCACATGAAGGTAAACCGGGTGGCTGTGGCTGGGGTGGCCACCTTAATGGAGTGGGAGCGGGGGCTCAACTTGTTGCTTCGAAACCGCTATTAACTTCACAATCGTGCCGGGGCGCAACCGCCGCCACATCCTCCGGGCTGACTGTTCCGCTTCGCTCCACTTCAGGTCACCCTGCGGATGTGGTGGCGTTCACTCCCAACGGAGAGACCGTGCCGCCGCGCGTCAGGGGTGAAGCAAAAAGCCTGACAAAAAAGACAACAGAAATAGAAAAGAGGAGAGGGCTTTAAAAGGCAGGATGTGAGGCTTGAGTGCCTGTCAGGGGTTGCCGGGACTGTGTGAGACATGGATGTCGAACACAAGCCCCCAGGGACGGGTTCACGGCGTGTCCCGGCAACCCCTGACAGGCACTCAAGCCGGGACGTTCACTGCCACGCCAGGCCTCAAGTGCTGTTCGCGGTCGGTCGACCGCTCCTACGTGGTCAGGCCTGTTTGATGCCAGCCAGCTTGCGGGCGTGCCACTTTTTCTTCTCGACCTCCATGCCCCGCAAAATCTGAATCCGCTGCGCCTGCGGACTGCCGGCGCCATGCATGGACTCGGTCAGATAACCCACCGCATTGCGGCCCAGCGTCATGTTCTCGATCAGACGCAAAATCCGCATCCGGTCTTCCACCGGCAGATCATCACGGCCCTTGAGGAACTTCTTGATAATCTCGCCCGCTTCCTCATGCTGATAATCCGCCTCACTCGGCATTGTCACCATCAGGCCGCCGGCCAGATCCTGCGCCAGCCGCGAGATTTCATAAGGGAAGCGGGTGACATTGTGCTTGCAGACATTCGCCAGCATGGCGTCGTTCATGAAAATACCGCTCGGCATTTTTTTCGCCTCATGAGAGCTGGCAATACCGCTGGAATAAATGGTTTCGTTCAGATGCACCATCTCCACCAGCTTGTCCCGGATATGGCTGACCTTGTCGAGGCCGTTGTACTCGGCAATGGAGGCCGCCGCGCCGACCAGCACATCGCCAAGGCCGGTCTTGCAGACATAACTGGCGCGGTGATAGGCAGTAAAGCGGGCCACCATTTCCTGAGCGAATTCATATTCGCCATCCATCAGCACGTGTTCCCACGGAATGAACACGTCATCGAAATACACCAGCACTTCCTGACCACCGTACTGGGCATTGCCCTGATCGATATCACCGGCTTCCATCGAGCGGGTGTCACAGCTCTGGCGGCCGTAGATATAGGTCAGGCCCTCGGCATCACCCGGGATCATGCCGACCACGGCATAGTTTTTATCTTCTTCGGTCAGGTTCATGGTCGGCATCACGCAGATCCAGTGCTGATTCCAGCCACCGGTCATATGCGCCTTGGCGCCACGGACAAAAATGCCCTTGTCGTTGCGGCCGGAGACATGCATGAACATGTCCGGATCGGCCTGTTCATGCGGACGCTTGGAGCGATCGCCCTTGGGGTCGGTCATGGCCGCGGCGATCAGAATATTTTTCTGCTGCGCCAGCTTCAGCCAGTCAAGGTAACGCTGGTGGTAGGAAGTGCCGTGCTTCTGATCCATCTCAAAGGTGATCGAGTGCAACACGGAAATGGTGTCGAGACCGGTGCAGCGCTGGAAACAGGTGCCGGTAATCTGGCCCATGCGACGCTGCATCTTGTTCTTCATCACCAGGTCCGCCGGCGATTCGACGATATGCAGGAAACGATTGACCTGAGCGTTGATCAGCGGCGAAAACGCGGTGGCCAGCTCCGGGTCTTCAATGGCCAGATCGTAACTGGCGCGCAGGGCATTAATGGACGGCTTGATCATCGGGTGATCGGCCGGCTCATCGATCAGCTCACCGAACAGGAACAGGCGGGTGCCACGACCGCGCAGGCTCTGCAGGTAGTCCTCGCCGGTTTTGATCACGGGCATGCGCGCCCAGCGTTCAGCGGCGGTTTCCTCGCGGCGGGCTTTGATCGGGGTCACGGCGTTCATCGGGCTCTCCGGCTTGTTCCTGGCTTGTTCTTGTTGGCGGGTCGGGTGACTCACTGGTCGCACCATGGTAGACCCCGTGTCCGGGAAGGCAATGTCCTCAGATGACAGGAAACGGGGCGTCAGGGTCGCCATCCGGGTAGGTCAATCCGCTATAATCGCGGCCCCAAGCCTGCCACCCGGAGCCCGCCATGACGGTTATTCGCCAGGACGACGTGATCCAGAGCGTCGCCGATGCCCTGCA
>JBECKT010000010.1:0-3196 GCA_040235405.1 Alcanivoracaceae bacterium | reverse complement strand
CCCTGGCTGCCGGCCAGTTCCAGCAGGCCATGCAGGAAAGTACCGGCCTGCGGGCCACGGACAAAATTGTGGATGCTGTCGGTGCTTGCGTTATTGTCCGCCAGGCGCGAAACCGTCGGTTCAGTGTGCTGCTTTTCTTCCGCCATCACCTCGTCACGCACATCACGCGGCGCTTCGCTGGCCTCGCGTGAGGCCGGCTCCAGCGCGCTGTAGCTGGCAATCCACCAGTGTTCGGTTTCCGGGCCGTAGTAATCCCGGGCCGGCGGCAGCGTTGTCCGGTCGGCGTTCAGGCGCGCCCGGATATCGTTACTGTCCGGTGCGGCCATGCGTTGCATGGCATCGCAGTTCTGCACCAGTGCATCGAGCTTTTCCGACAGTTCGATGGGTTGCATGGCAGCACCACCGGTCAGCACATAACCGATGGCACTGCCGGGCAGGTCGGTGCGGTCCTTGCCCTGGCCAATGCGCAGCGGCGCCATGCCAAGCCAGCAGGCATGACGGGCGCGGGTGACGGCGACATACAGCAGGCGCAGATCTTCCGCCAGACGTTCACGATCAGCGCGATCAATATCCTGTTGTGTCGGCGTCAGGGTCAGGCGCTGGACATTGTTGTCGTCATGAAAACGCAGCGGCAGGTACTTGCCCGACTCGGCGCGAAAAGTGCAGATAAATGGCAGGAACACCAGCGGGTATTCCAACCCTTTGGATTTGTGAATGGTGACAATACGGATCAGGTCGGCATCGCTTTCCAGTCGCAGGATGGTGTCCTCGCCGGCCTCGTTGCTGTTATCAATGGACTCCGCCAGCCAGCGCACCAGTGCCAGTTCACCGTCCAGATGGCTGGCAGCGCGCTGCGCCAGTTCGGCCAGATGCAGCAGGTTGGTCAGGGCGCGCTCATCGTCGTTGCCGAGCAGCCGGGCCGGTACCTGATAATCACGCAGCAGCGCCCGAATCATCGGCAGCACACCCTGGTGTTGCCACTGCCAATGATAGAGATGGAACTGCTCGACCTTTGCTTCCCATCGCTGTTCGTCACGGCTCAGCTGATCCAGCTCCTGCCAGCTGAGTGCCAGCGTGGCGGTGGCCAATGCAGCACGGATCTTCTGTTCCGATTCCGGTTCCGCTACCGCTTGCAGCCAGCACAGCAGGTCGGTTGCCTCAATGCTGTCAAACACGCTGTCCTTGTCGGAGAGATAGACACTGCGCAGGCCGCGTTCGCTCAGTGCCGTGCGCATCCGGCCGGCTTCCTTGCCGTCGCGCACCAGAATGGCGATGTCGGCCGGGCGCAGCGGCGTCAGCTCTCCGTCTTTTTCAAAGCCGCATTGCTGTTGCTGCGCCAGATTCAGAAGCCGGACAATTTCCGATGCCGTGCGTGCAGCCATTTCTTTCAGGTACTGGCCTTTGGCCAGACTCGGATCGTCCATGCCACTGTCGAGCTGCCACAGGGTCATGGCGCTGGCGGGCTGGCCGTCAATCAGAAAACGTTCGCGGCGACTGTTGGCCTGGACCGGGTTGAACGGAATATCACGGTAGAGGAAGCTGCCATCCGGATAGCGGCCGGCGTAGCTGAACAGATGGTTGGCCGCCTGCACCAGTGCTTCACTGGAACGGAAATTTTTATCCAGCGTGTAATGACGGCCCTCGGTGGCCCGTCGTGCCGCCAGATAGGTATGAATATCGGCGCCGCGAAATCCGTAAATGGCCTGTTTCGGATCGCCGATCATCAGCCAGGTGGTGTCGGGCTGATCGGCATACAGGGTGCTGAACACTTGATACTGCACCGGATCGGTGTCCTGGAACTCGTCAATCATCGCCACCGGAAACTGCTGGCGGATAATCGCGGCAAGGCGCGGGCCCTGTTCTGTGGTCATGGCATCGCGCAACCGGGTCAGCATGTCGTCATAACCGATCATGCCGTGACGGCGTTTGTACTGATCCATGCGCTGGCTGATCCAGCGTGCTGCGTGGGGCAGCAGGGCCGGCAGGAGTGCCGGCAGGCGTGCTTCGATATTGTCCAGCTCATTGATGGCGGCAATGGCCGGATCGCTGACAATTTCCGGAATCCTGTCGCTGGCTTCGGCCAGCGACTGTGCATTCATACGCAGAAAAAATGTTTCGGTCAGCTTCGGCGCCGGCTGCTCCGGGTCTTCCAGCCAACTGGCAATGGCATCAAACCATTTGCGAATGGTGGCGCTGTTGCTTGGCTTGCTTTTCGCCAGTCTTTTGCTGTCCCAGGCGGCTTCGAATTTTCCCAGCAGGTCGCTGGTCCAGCCGCCCCAGCGCTGGCGCAGCTCGTCAAGGATGGCCTGCCGGGCGGCGCTGATTTCGGTAATGATCTCGGCCGGCGAGCGCTGCTCTTCGGCAAACTGGTGCTGGTGGCCAAGCATTGGCCGCACCGCCTGCATCAGTGCGGTTGGTGTCGACCACAGGCGGAGCAGGTTGCTGGTGGTATCGTCGTTCAGGTTGTAAAAGAAGCTGCGCCAGTAATCCGCCGCGGCCTGTTCGCGCAGGCTCTGTTCGTCCTGATTCAACTCCAGGGTAAACAGGCTGCCGGAATCAAAGGCATGCTGACGCAGCATCCGGTTGCAGAAGCCGTGAATGGTGTAGATCGCTGCTTCATCCATCCACTGGGCGGCGGCATCAAGGCGTGCTGCACAAAGCGGATGTTCATCCTGCGGGTATTCCTGCAACAGCGTCCGCAAAAACAGATCATGGCTTTCCGGTTGCGCTCGGCCGGCAAAGCACAGCGCCGCTTCTGCCAACCGGGCACGAATACGATCACGCAGTTCGCGGGTGGCCGCTTCGGTAAAGGTCACCACCAGAATATCCGGCGGCAACAGCGGCTCCGGGCTGTCGTCATGACCGAGCACCAAACGCACATACAGTGCCGCCAGCGTGTAGGTTTTGCCGGTGCCGGCGCTGGCTTCTATCAGCCGGGTGCCGCGCAGCGGGAAGCGGATCGGATCCAGAATTTCACTCATGGCCGGATGCCTCGCAATGGGCCAGCAACGGGCCATACAGGGCGCGTGCCCAGTAAAGGAAGGCAGGCTCGTCACCAAGTTGCGGCGTCATCAGCGCATCGAAATCGGCAAAGGCGCGGCGTAGCGCTTGCTGGTTGGCGTAGTGCACTTCGCCTTGGGCGCTGCCGTAGTCGCTGCCTTGATAGGCCTCGCGCGCCTTGTTCAGCGGATTGGCC
>JBECKT010000004.1:0-5250 GCA_040235405.1 Alcanivoracaceae bacterium | reverse complement strand
GGGTTTGGCAAGAAGCAGATAGCCTCGATTGTCTGCATCAACAAGCAGCTCAAGATCGTAAAACGGATCCGCGGGCAGCACCAGATTTGCATCCGCGTCCTCATAGGAGAAATTCTGAGCCCGATACGCCTCCAGAGTAACGGCAAAATCCATCAACCGCCCCTGCATGCCCGACTGACGCGTGCTCTGGACCTGACGGGTATAGGCCGGATACGCCACCGCAGCGATTATGGCAATAATCGCCACCACGACAAGAAGCTCCACAAGACTAAAACCAGAAGATCTGTTTCGCATAAAAACCCCAAATGCCTGACTGCACCATAGCATATATCAGAAACGCCGATTCAGAGGCACAGCGCCGCCTCCGAAAAGGGGCCGGTTACTGGCCCAGCATCGCGTCCTCAAGCTCCTTGTCTGCTTCCGTTTGAGTCTGAACCTCAAACCAGCGGGTCTTGCGCACACCCTTGCCACCGCCGACCTCGCCGCCACTGAGTGCCTGAGTACCGACCACCAATACCTGATTACCGGCACCGTCCAGCAGCAACTGCGGAGAAGGCGGCAGACCGGGCAGTACCAGATCAGTACTGCGATCAACACTGCCGTCATTGTTCAGATCCAGCGCCGGAGCACCATCCAGCAGGCCCATGGCATAGAGTCTCGAGCTGCCGACCACGCGCTGACACTTGTTGATGAAAGCACTCTCCGGCAGATAACTGCTAATGAATAGCACACCATTACTGACCACACCGGAGGACAACACCTTCTCACCGTTATCCAGCTGGATATACCAGCCCCGCTTGCCGGTGAACAGCGCCGGATCAGGCGACAGATTGGTGGTGACATCGACCATATCGGCCCTGGTGATCGGGGTGGAGCTGGTATCCTGCAACACATCCTCGTCATCCAGCATAAAGATGTAATCATCGGTATCCATGTTCAGCGGATGCGAGCGATAGCCGGAACCGAGCGCCACCTGCAGAAACCGCTCGCCACCTTCGCGCTTGCTCAGCGCAACCACCGGAGCTGAATGGAAGCGGCGATGATTGGCAATGCCGGCTGCGTCAGAAGTACCGAGTTTGGCCAGCGTCACGACGCGCTTGGCAAGGCCTGCTGCGTCGGCGTTCTGAGTATCCAGATCAATCCGGAACACCTGACCGCCCATGTCGGCCGCGTAGATGTAATCAATGACGCCATCGAAGTTGATATCCACCACCGAAGGTGCTGATGGCAACGCCCACTTCATATCGGCATGACTGACCGTCTCACCGGTCGTCGAAACCGACCAGATCAGCTCGCCGTTAAAGGCATTGACGATATAGATGGCATTACCAACCGAATCGCCTGCACTGACGGAACCCGCCGTATCATGGTCAGCCGGGCTGTACCCGCCACCGAACACCAGCACCGGAACTCGCTGGCCGCCGAGAGCAATCTGCGACAGCGTCGGCTGCGACCAGGTCTGGCCAAGCTTGTCAAACGGCGCCGCACCACCCTGAAGTTTCCACATCAGACGCGGGTTAGAGCGATCCGATACATTCATGGCGTAGTAGGCATTGCCACCGCGACGTTGACTGAGGAACAGGTAGACATGCTCCGGCTCGCCCGAACCATCGGTCTTGGTGCGACGCCATACCGTGATACCGCCATCCAGACCGTAGGTATTACGCTGGGGATCGGCAGCATTCAGCTTCAGGTTCTGGAACCGTGTCTCGGTGCGAGCCAGCTCCTCACCTGGAGTGTAGGCAAACAGTTCCTTGCCGGTCTTCGGTTCGATTGCATGCAGCACACCATCGTTAGTGGTGAAGAACACAGTGTTGTCCTGCTTGTCATCGTCCAGCATCGCTTCCTCGAAAGTTCCGGTGAAGCCATAGTTCACCAGACGCGGCTCGGAATGCAGCGGATCGCCCCAGCTCGTCCGCAACATCCGCAGACGCTGGTCTATTTCTTCGTCAAGCTTTTCCGGCAGTATCGCCGCAGCATCCATACCCAGTTCAGCCGCTGTAACATCTGCGGTCGTGGCAACCTCTACCGGAGCCACACCCAACGGCGCACTGGTAGCCGTCGGAGTACCGCCGGCTGCCGGGCTTGATTTGGTCACCAGCAGCTTGCGAGCACCGCCGGCATCTCGGGTCAACTCAAGCTCTTTCTTAACGCCGCCTTGATCCACATTCTGGCCATCATTCGGGTCTGTGCCGTCTAGCTGCTGCCCCCACCAGCTGTTTGCGGAGTCCTTGAAGAAACCCGTGGTTGTGTCGACTGCATCATTGCCGTTCTCATCGACAATTCGCTGGGTTTCGAAATTCAGCCGGTAGCGCTTCAGGTTGCCCTGCCAGCGAGCATAAAGCTGTGGCCGGAACAGGGCGTAGTACAGCTGATCCAAATGGCGGAAACGGTTCAACTGGTTCACTGCCACGCCAGGTGCCGCCATGGATGCATTGGTCGTAGTCAAGTCGTCAATAATTTTCGACAAGGTTGCAGCCAGATCCTGAGCATTACTTGCTGTCTTGAAGACGCCGCCTCCATCGGTGGCTAAAGTTCTCAAGCCAGCTTCAACCTCGGTGTCAACGTCAGGGTCAGTGTCAGCAACAAAAGCCACCGCGTGGGTAGTAATCGGAATATTCAACCCGTTGCGCTTGGCATCCTTGAGGAACTTGGCAAGGTTAGCCATACAGGTCCAGCCATCGCCATTGGCATCCGACGGACAACCACCATCGCCAGTCAGTGTGTTCATGGCACTGGAGGGCTTGTCACCTCTCGGCTCGGCGTGAGTCACCAGAATGATATGGTTGCCACCGCACTCGAAATCTCCGGCAATCGGTGTTTCATACAGAGACCCATCTGCTGTAAAGGCCTCAATATGACCAGTGCGATCATCAACATCAGGGGCGTTATCAAATACCGGCTTGCGGCCCAGCATGTACAGCGCGGACTCAAGGTAAGAAGTCCCCGGCATGTTGTTACTACCACCGGAGGCATTGGAGAACTTCTGCACCGCCCGCTTGAGGTCGTCGCGGCGACTGATGACGCCAGCGAAATCAGTCGCCTTGGCTGATAGCATGTCCAGTTTGAGGTAGGCGCCGGAAGCTGCGCCGCCCTCCACCGCATGAATCGTCACGGAAGACGTACCGGTCGGGGCACGCTCTATACGGAAGCCGAAGGAGCCGCCGTCTGCCGCCGGCCAGCCCGGCCCACGCAGAATGGCATCAACCTGAGCCGTCACGTCAGTGCTATTCAGGCCCAGAGTTACAGGATCAGCAGGTGTTGCCACCCCGGTTGGCCTGCCTCGCACAGAGCCAGCTGTCATGAACGCCGGGGTATCTCCCAGCATGGGCTTGATAACGACCGCAGGAGCGGCGCCCACTCTGGCAGTGACGTTATAGAACAGCTCAGCCTTCTTCACGGTCGAGGGCGCCGTGGCCCCAACAATCGGTGCGAACGGGATATTGACGAAACGCAAGCCACCAACAAAATCACCGCGATTTGAGTTCGACCCGGAAGTGACGTTAGCAAGCAACAGGGTATCTTCATCAGTTTTCAGGTTACTCGGATCGGTAGTGCTTTCACGAGCATCATCACCACCACCTGCCAGACCAAGCGTCAACCCACCCATGCAGGACATCAGGTCCTGACCGGTGGCAGTGCCCGGTGGCGATACCACATCGGTAGATGACCACTCAATCTCCAGAGAAATGGCACCGAGCCGGGCCTCGCCGTCTGCCCCCAGTGCACGGTAGCTATAGATCACCGGCGGGCTGTTGAGACTGGTTTGATCAACCATCAACGCCAGCGAGGCATTGCCGCACCAGAAGGTCTCGGCTACTGCACTCTGCACCAGAGTGGTGACATCTGCAGTGAACACGCCGCTCTTAACGATACCGACGATATCGGAATCAAGGACCGACCAGGTCCTGCTTTCGGCGAAACCGTCGCTAAGATCGCTACTGACACTGAACAGTTCGGGCGCTGCGTCTTGCTGATAGGCCATCGCCAGTTTGAACGCAGCTACGTCGGCTTCTGGAGTGGTCGCAGACAGGGTTGCCTTTTCAACCTTGGCATAACGCGGAACTTTGACGGCATCAAACAGCAGGCCAAGTCGCTGTGGCTCCACTGCACCGACCCGGCGCGGCGGCAGCTGCAGTTTTTCCGAAACGACATCAATGGGCTGCACGACACCACCGACAATCGCCTGCTGGGCATCGGCAGCGTTATCTGCAACCGCAGAGAATGCCACCGGCGACGTCGTCTCGTTGATCTGCTTGACCGGATAATTAATCGCACCACCATCAAGGCTGCCCGACTGCTGCGAGGCTACGCCCACGCGGGAAGAACCGGCAAGGCCTTCCACGACGAGCTGAAGAGCATATGACATCTGGTCAATGGTCTTGTCGCCGGCATTCGGATCCTTATCACCGAGAAAATTTCTATTGGTCGCACCGGAGGTATCAATCAGTAGCAGAATATTGGCACCGCCGTTTTCTGCCCCGGGTATCAGGTAAATCTCGATGTCCTCGGCATACACCGGGCGAGCAGACAACATGATGGCAAAAAACACCATCATCGCCGTCCTGAACTTTGACATAGTGTTCATGATTGCACCCTCCAAAGAAGCAACAAGTGGCTTCTGAAAAAATCTGCTGTTGTTCGTACTCATGCGTCTGAAGTATCTACCGGAGTCGGGAGACAGCTAGCAAACTCCTGCACGGTGAAGTTGTCGATATTAAGCGGCTCCATCCGACCATGGCCAACCGCAACAAACTGGTAATCCAGATCACGCACACTGCTGCCCTCGGCGGAGGTACTGACCTGAGTACCCTCGCCGCCACTACCTTCACAGGGAACCGCACCCGGCTTGATCACCAGACGTGACGAAGCCTGCATCAGGCCCCGCTCGTCAAAACGATCGGCCGGCTGACATGCACCCACCTTGAACAGATCCCCCGTTGTCACACAACGATCAATCGGCGCCAGCGTGCCAAAATCCAGCTGCTGCAGTGCCAGAAAAATCACATTCGTATCGGCCGCCCCGGCACTGCTGTACTCGGAAGCTTCGATAAACAGCGCCGCCAAGGCCGACTCGGCCGCCTGAAACGCCATGGTCGAGCCCTGTGCGCTGGTGGAAATCTTGGCGTTGAAAATACTGGTTCGCATCGCAGCGACACCAATAATGGAAATCATCACCAGAATCAGCAACGCCACCACCAGGGCGACACCACGTTGGGAATTCATTCGGCTGTTACGCTGCATAATGAT
>JBECKT010000109.1:0-43382 GCA_040235405.1 Alcanivoracaceae bacterium | reverse complement strand
AAGTGGCATCTGGCCCACACCGGCTGGTTCTTCGAAACCTTTCTGCTGAAACCGTATCTGCAGGGCTACCGGGTTTTCCACGACCGCTTCGAGTATCTGTTCAACTCCTACTACAACGCTGTTGGCTCGCAATATCCGCGCGCCCGGCGTGGCTTGCTGTCACGGCCGACGCTGGACGAAGTGCTTCACTATCGTTTGCATGTCGATCAGGGCATGACAACCCTGCTGTCACAGATCGATCATCCGGCCCGAATGGAGATCCTCCGTCGCATGGAACTCGGGCTGCATCATGAATATCAGCATCAGGAACTGTTCTTCACCGACATCAAGTACAACCTCGCCTGTAACCCGCTGGCGCCCCGATATCGCCCGCAAAAAGAGCACATAGCCACCACAACTGCCAATGCCATTCGCTGGCAAAGCTTCGACGGCGGACTGATCCGCATCGGCAGCGACGGCCATGATGGCTTTGTGTTTGATAATGAAACACCAGCGCATCAGCGTTTTCTGGCGCCGTTCCAGCTCGCCTCCCGGCCGGTCTGCAACGCCGAGGTGCTGGCGTTTATCAATGACGGCGGCTACCGCACGGCATCACTCTGGCTCGCTGACGGCTGGGCCAGAGTCCAGCAGGAGCAGTGGCAGCACCCGCTTTACTGGCAACACAGTGATGATGGCTGGCAGGTATTTACCCTGCATGGTTTGTCAGCGCTCAACCCTGCTGACACAGCGGTACACCTCAGTGCTTATGAGGCCGATGCGATTGCCCGCTGGCTCGGCGCGCGCCTGCCGGATGAAGCCGAGTGGGAACTGGCGGCAAGCTCGCTGCCGGTGCAGGGCCACTTTGTTTCAGTAAACGGATTGCTGCAGCCAGGACCGGCGGATGACACACCACTGTCACAGCTGTTCGGCAGCGTCTGGGAATGGACTTCCTCCAGCTACGCCCCTTACCCGGGCTATCGCCCGGCCGAGGGCGCACTGGGTGAATACAACGGCAAGTTCATGTGTAACCAGCTGGTGTTACGGGGTGGCTCCTGCGTTAGCGATGAGCAGCAACTGCGCCGCGGTTACCGCAACTTTTTCTACCCGCCGGACCGCTGGCAGTTCAGCGGCCTGCGACTCGCCAGGGACGGAGACAGCGCATGAGCAGCCCACAAAAGCAGGCCCGTTTTCATTATCAGGATCTCGGCCCGGCCAGCAGCAACAGTCGACAGGAAGTGCTCGCCGGCCTGCGCGAGACACGCAAGCGAATCAGCCCGAAATATTTTTATGACGACACCGGCTCGCTGCTGTTCGAAGAGATCACTCGTCAACCCGAGTACTACCCGACTCGCACGGAACGACGCATTCTCAGCGAGCATGCCGCGGACATGGCGGCAGCGATTGGCACCGGCACGGTACTGATGGAACCTGGCGCCGGCAGCTGCGAGAAAGTCCGACTGCTGCTCGATGCACTGAAACCTGCCGCCTATGTGCCGATCGATATCGCCGGTGACTTTCTGCAACGCTCAGCCAGCGCCCTGCAACGGGAGTTTCCATGGCTGCGCATTACTGCACTTCGCGCCGACTTTGCGGCCATGCCGTCACTGCCCGCAGACCTGACGGACGGCCCGAGAACGCTGTTCTATCCCGGCTCGACACTGGGCAATTTCTCACCACTGCACGCCACCAGTTTTCTGCGGCATGCAAAACGTCTTGTCGGCACCGGGGGCAAGTTGCTGATCGGCGTTGATCTGGACAAGGACAGCACCACTCTGAATCGCGCCTACAATGACAGCGCCGGGGTCACAGCCCGTTTCAACCTCAATATCCTTAACCACCTGAACCGGATTCTGCCGGCCGATTTCCAGCCATCACAGTTCAGCCATGTCGCTTTCTATAATCGCGATTGCCATCGCATCGAAATGCATCTGGAAAGCAGAACGGACCAGACTGTCAGCGCAGCTGGATCAACCATCCATTTCACCGCTGGCGAACGGATTCATACAGAAATTTCCTGCAAGTATTCAGTTGAAAGCTTTACCGCTCTGGCGGCGGCGGCAGGCCTGAATGTGCGGGAGTGCTGGCGAGATAACGACAACCTGTTTGCGGTGTTCCTGCTTTCTGCAGAGGCTCGCTAACTCTGAACCAACGGAATTATCTGCGGCATGCTGGCGGGAATCTGGCGTGTGCCCTGCTGCCATTGTTCCAGCAGCCAGTTTGCGTGCGCCATCATGGTCGGGCGCAGCCAGCGCGGAATATCTTCCACCGCCCAGCTGCCGGTCAACCGGAAACGGGCGCAACCGGTGCAATCCTGAAGACAGAAACGGCGTTGATAGACTGGCCCGGTTCCCTGCTCCCTCGGGCTTTGGCACTGTTCCATGTACGGGCAACGCATCAGCTGGTCTCGGCGTGAACTGGCCGGTCAGAGTACGGCCATTCCGTTCACACGGACAATGCTGTCAAAATGATGTTATTCGGTACTAACGTTCTGAAATAGTGATATTTATTTGCTTTCACTTGCCGGCAATAGGCGGCCGCGCCAGACCCATTTGCCGACTGAACATGACCAGCAGCCCACCCAGCACAAACATCACCAAACCATAAACCGCGCTCGGCACCGACATCTCGTTCGAATGCAGCAAAGTCAGGGTAATCATCAGACCAAGCGTGGCGTTTTTCAGGCCCAACTCAACGGCAATGGTAAATGACTGCTTCAGATCCAGACCGAGCAGGCGGCCACCACCGAGGCCAATGGCAATGCCGATAATATTCAGCGCTACCGCAATATAGGTGCCGTCGCGCGCCAGCGTCACGACACGATCGCCGAGCGACAACAGGATCGCGACAATTACCAGCACCAGTACGGTCATGCCGAAAGCGCCGACAAAGCGCTCCGCTCTGGCGGCAAATACCGGGGTCCATTTGCGCAGCGACATGCCGATCAGCAAAGGCACGATGACAATCACGATCAGCGAGACGATGGTCCGCCCCACTGGCAACTCAATAGCGACACTGGCATCCTGAAATACATCCAGCGCCAGCCCGGTAAACAGCGGCAGCGTGACAATCGCAACCAGACTGGCCAGCACGGTCAGCACTACCGACAAGGCCACGTCACCACCGCCGAGATAGGTAAAGATATTCGAGGTGGTGCCGCCGGGGCAGGCTGCAATAATCACCAGCCCCACCGCCAGCAGCGGATCAAGCTGCATCAGCCAGGCCAGCGCAAATGCCGCCAGAGGCACAATCAGCACCTGTGCGAGCAGGCCAAACAAGGTCGCTTTCGGGGCAATCAGGACTTCACGAAAATCCTTCGGCGTCAGGGTCAAACCCATGCCAATCATGATCAGGAACAGCGCCGCCGGCAGTCCGATATCGACCAATCCACCCTGCATGCGCGTCTCCCGCTATTTTTATTGTGCCTTCAGCTTGCCCGGCGTGGCGTCACACTGCCGTGATGCGGCGCCACGGTCTGGCCTGCTCGATCTCGAATGCCAGTTCCAGCAATGTACGCTCTGCGCCATGCGCTGACGAGAACTGCACGGCAATCGGCAGACCTTTCTCCGACTGGCCCATCGGCAGGGATATCGCCGGGCTGCCACTGGCATTGTTCATCGGTGTAAAGCTGACGTAGTTCATCATCCGTTCGAACAGCTCATCGAACGGCACTTCCGGGCTGATATAGCCGAGCTCCGGGGTGACATGAGCCAGCACTGGCGACAGTACCGCATCATAATTACGCATGACTTTCTCATACTGCTGCCAGGTGCGCTGCAGGCGCATCAGCACCAGCGGCAGGCGCCAGCCACGCTTGCGGAATCGCTCTGCCAGCCCCTTGCTCAGACCATCCAGTTGTTCGGCATCAAAGCCCTTGCCGAAACTGTGCTGGCCGAAGCGACTGGCCATGAAGGCAAGAAAGCCCCAGTAATCGGAAAAGTCATCAACAAAGGACGGCTTCACCGGCAACGGCATCACTTCCACCAGATGGCCAAGGCTTTCCAGCAGGGCCACCGTCTGTTCGACCGTGGCGCGGGTTTCCGGACAGGTCTGACCGGTCAGCGAATCCATGATCAGGCCGATTTTCAAACGTTTCTTGCCGGGCCCTTCCACCAGCCCGACTTGTGGCAGCTTGCGGTTCTGCCAGTACTGCTCAGCACCGGCAAAGAAATGGGCGGTATCGCGTACCGAACGGGTGACAACGCCATCGCAAACCACATTCACCGGCAGGGTTTTCGCCATCTCGTTGGTGACAAAGCGACCGCGGGTGGATTTCAGGCCAACCAGACCACAACAGGCCGCCGGAATCCGGATCGAACCACCGCCATCGTTGGCGTGGGCAATCGGCACGGCGCCGGCCGCCACCAGTGCGGCCGAGCCACCGGAACTGCCGCCGCAGGAGTGATCGGTATGCCACGGATTTCGGGTCGGCGCGGCACCTTCATATTCGGTGGTGCCGTTAAAGCCGAACTCCGGCAGGGTGGTTTTGCCGAGCAGGGTAAATCCCTGCGCCAGATACTGTTTGGCGAACGCGCCGTGTTTCAGTGCCGGCGTTGCCGGCACTGCACGGGAACCATGCCGGGTCGGCAGGCCGGCGACATCGGTATTGTCCTTGATGAAGGTAGGCACGCCGGCAAACACGCCACTGGCAGTGTCCGCCGCCCGCTGCCTCGCCTGTTCATAATCCGCCACCTGCACCGCATTCAGAACCGCATTGACCTTCTCGACTCTGGCAATCGCGGCATCGGCCAGCTCCCGCGGGCTGACCTCACCGCGGCGCACCAGCTCGGCCAGCGCCACGGCGTCATGGTCGCCAAGCAGATCATCACCGAAAGCATGAATACGGGTCTGGGACATCAGGGACTCCTGTGAGGTGCATTGCACCGTATTGGCACGATAGTGCAAGAATGGAACCACAGCGACGCCCGGCAGGGAAGCCAACGGCCGCGTTTTGGCCCGTCACAACAGGTCACGCTGGGCATACACCGCTTGCCAGGCCTTGCCCGGCTTCTGACTGATCTCGGTTTCAAAGTAGAACCGGAGCCGGCGCCGGTCGTCCGGTTTGTCCTTCAATGCCGCGCCAATGATGAAGTGAACCAGATCGTCAATCTTCATCACGCCGTCGTTGTAATAGAACGCATAGACACTCAGCGCATGGGCAACATTGATGGCTTCCGCGGTGGACAGCGCCGCGCCGGCCAGCCGGTGGGTGCTGCGACCGTCCAGCGACTGGCCACTGCGCAGTTCATGGAACATGGTCACCAGCACTTCGATTACATCCGCTGCCGGGGTGATATGAATGCCGGAATTGCGGTTCAGCATCGCCAGCTCTTTCATCACCACATCAATCTCGTCCTGCAGGTGACGGATCGGCCGGATGGTTTCGAAATTCAGGCGCCGCCGCAGCGCCACGCTCATCCTGTTAACGCCTTCATCCACGCTGTTGCTGGTGGCAACAATATTGAAGCCGGCGGCGGCGTAGAGAATACCGTCCTCATCACCGAGTTCGGGAATGCTGATGATCCGCTCTGACAACACCGACAGGATGGCATCCTGCAGATTCTGCGGGCAGCGACTGAGTTCCTCGAAACGCACCAGCTTGCCGTCACGCATACCGCGGTAAAGTGGCCCGGGAATCAGTGCTTCCTTACGCACGCCGGTGCGGGAAAGCCGGGCATCATCCCAGTCATACAACAACTGCCTGACCGAGGTGACCGCACTGCCCTGAATCACCAGAGTGGAGTCACCGGACACTGCCGCCGCCAGCAACTCCGACACCCAGGATTTTGCCGTGCCCGGCTCGCCAACCATAAAACAGCCGCGGTTGGTGCACAGGGAAATCACGATACGTCTGACCACGCCAGACTCGGCAACAAACTTACGTGATACTTTCAGGCTGTCATCACCGCTGATAAATTTTTCCACCGCAATCGGCGACATCCGCCAGCCTGGCGGCACCGGGAAATTATCGCGCTGCTGCAAGCGTTCAAGCTCATCAGCAAAACGCACCTCCGCCGGAATACGCTGCACCTGCTCTGCCGGTTTCATCAGGCCTCCCTCGCGCCGCCACGGACTTCCGGCGCCATGCGCTCGGCCGGTAGCAAGCGTGGCAACTCGGACATCGGAATCACACCCTGCACCACCAGATCGATGGCACTGTCGCGCATGGTAATCAGCCCGGCATCCAGTGCCCGCCAGCGCAACTCACCGAGCGGCGGCTGGCGGCTGATGATGTCGCGGAAATCGGCATTGACCTGCATGAACTCGACCACCGCCACCCGGCCCCGCGTACCGCGCTGGCTGCACTGGCTGCAGCCCTTGCCGGCATAGCAGCGAAAATTGGCCGGCACTTCCTCGGGAAACAATTCGTGCAGAATCTTCTGATCCGGCTGCACCTGCTCGCGACAGTGCGGGCAGATTCTTTTCGCCAGACGCTGGGCAATTACTGCCAGCAATTCACTGGCGATCGAGTTTCGATGCAGACCAAGGTCATACAGACGCTGAACTGCATCGACGGCATCATTGCAATGCAGGGTAGACAGCACCAGATGCCCGGTTTGCGATGCCCGCACCGCCTCCAGCGCCGTCTCGGTATCACGAATTTCGCCGACCAGAATGACATCCGGGTCCTGACGAACGAACGAGCGCATGGCATCGGCAAAACCGAAGCCGATCTTGGTTCGCACCCGGGTCTGCTGAATATTATCAATCGCGTATTCAATCGGATCTTCCACGGTGATGACCTTGCGCCGGCCATCATCCGCCAGTTCCTGCAAGCCGGCAGAGAGCGTTGTCGATTTGCCAGATCCGGTTGGGCCGACAATCAGCACAAGCCCCGCCGGGTTATCGAGAAGCCGTCGATACTGCTGCGCCACTCGCGGGGCCAAACCGAGCTCGGCAAGGTTCATCGCCCGGCCGCTTTGCGGCAGCAGGCGAATGACAACATGCTCGCCATGCAGGGAGGGCTGCGTCTGGATGCGCAGGTCATAGGTGGTCTGAGCCACCTTCAGGCGTGAGCGCCCACCCTGCGGCAATCGACGCTCGGCAATGTTCAGTTCGGCACGGGTCTTGATCACATTCACCACACCAGCCATCTCGACCGGGGTTAATTGATAGTGCTCAAGGTCAAACAACTCTCCGTCGACTCTCAAGCGGACCCGGACACGCTGGTGGTAGCGTTCGATATGAATGTCACTGGCCTTTTCACTGACTGCATCAAGCAGAATCGCTTCGTAAACAGCGACCAGATAGGGACTGATGTGATTGTCGAGATCCTCGGCGAAGTCATCATGTTCTGCCAGCGCCGCCGCGGGCGCCGCGGCCGCCACCTTTTCCGGTGGCCGCGCACCCTTCTCGATAATGTTGATGGTAGACCAGAGCCGACGATAGTCGGTCGGCGTGACCAGTATCCTGACCACGGCGGTGCCCGGGTACATGGCTTCCAGCGCATCGGTCTGGGCATCCGGATTATCCGAGGCGATCAGTATCCTGCCATCCTTTCTGACAATCGGAATCAGCCGGTAGTGGTCAAGAAAGGTGCGGGAGAAATGCCGGAAAAGGCTGCGATCAATTTCCGGGAAAAGTGCCTCCGCCTCCTCAAAGCGAATGCCGATACGTTTGGCAAGCGCCCGGTAAACAGCCACATCATCGCCACCGAGATGTCGCTGCAGTACCGTCATCAATGGCAAGCCGAGCCGTCCCGCCTCCTCTCGTGCGGTTTGCAGCAAACGATCGTCAATCAGACCCATATCGATCAGGGCTTCACTGATATCGCCACTGAAATCGACCGGGCCGAGATCCAGACGATGCAGCTTGCCAGCCTGATCGCGCTGGCAGGATTCGAGAATGGCCCAGCGGCCATCACTATGCTGGAGACGAATCAGCACACCGCCGTCGGCAAGCTGCTCCATCAGCGCATCGATGTCATCAAGAGTGCAAAGAGCAATAATCCTGTCATACGGCGCCATGTCCGGCGCACCGGCGGCGCCCTCGGCAACGCGCAGGGTCAAGTTGGCGGGCTTGAATGCGGCAATATTTTTTCTGGCGATTTCAGCGATGCTGGCATCTCGCTCGATCACCAGCAGACTCGCTACCAGACGCGACAGAATCATGGCCAGATAACCGGAACCCGCGCCAATCAGCAACACTCGGTCGCTATCACGCAGCGCGGGTATCCGCGACAGCACTGACTTGACTGTGGCCCGCGACGGAATACTGTGCCCGGACATCATTTCACCGAGATCCGACGAGGCAATAAAGGCACTTCTCGGTATCGCGTAGATCGCCTGCATCAGGCGGTTATCAGGTTTGCCAGACATCGCTACCCCGGACATGGTCCCCAGCACCTATCATGCCCTGAGAATAGCGCCTTGGCAGCAGAAGAGAATGACGACGGTCAGTGTCTTTCGAATTACTGCCGCCGCATCAGCATCTCGGACTCAAGCCGGGCGCGCTCGGCGCCGTCCTCATTGCCCTGACGCGCTCTTGCTGTTGCCACCAGCTGCCACAGGGCCGCCTGATAGGACGGGCGCTTGGGCGCCAACCGCAACGCGCGCTGCGCCATGACTTCGGCGCTTTGCGGATCACCCTCGCGCAAACGCAGCTCCGCCAGCTCGCGGTAGAGCCAGGACGACTCCGGTTGCATATACAGGGCCCGCTCCAGATAACGGCCGGCGGCAGACAGCTGGTTCTGCTCTCTGGCCGTGACCGCCTGTTGCCAGAGCGTTTCCGCCGCGCTGCCCTTTAACGGATCCTCCGGTGGCATCGACATCGGCGCCAACGGATCAGCCATGCGGGCGGTGCAGGCTGCCAACACCAGCAGTGCCAACACCAAGATCAGTCGAACAAGCCTTTGAACCATTTCCTGATGCCTCCGGGTACCGACTGAACCTTGCCACAGGCACTGGTCTGCTGCGGGATCGATGCCATTATCAACGGGTATTCGCGGGCGCCATCACAACCTTTGCCACTGAGACGGATACCGTCCGGGTCCAACCATACCAGCTCGACACCGGCCGGGGGGGCCAGTCGCATGGACCGTTGCGGCAGTGCCGCCATGATGCTGGTCCAGATTCTTAGCGGCCCACTGCTACCGGTAAAACCTGTATCAGCATTATCGTCACGACCAAGCCAGACCAGCGCCAGATGACTGCCGCTGAAACCGGCAAACCAGGCATCGCGCTGGCCGTCACTGGTGCCGGTCTTGCCGGCCACGACCAGCTTTTCCGGCAGCTGCGCCACCGCATAACGGCCGGTGCCCTGAGTCATGGCCTGGCGCAGGGCCCACTGCAGCAGATAAGCGGGTTCCGGATCAATCACCTGCTCCGGCCGCACCGGATAACGAGCCAATGGCTGGCCATGTCGATCCAGCACATCGGTGATCGCTCGCAGCGGTGTACGCTGACCGCCTGTGGCGATGGTCTGGTACATCACCGCAGTTTCAAACGGACTCAGGTTCAGGCTGCCCAGAAAAATGCTCGGATAGGGAGGAATCCGACTCTGTACCCCGAGCTTCTGGAAGGTCCGGATTACCTCCCCCAGGCCGGCATCCAGACCGAGACGGGCAATCGCCTGATTACGCGACTGCGCCAGCGCATCCGTTATCGACATGGCGCCGAGGGATTGGTTGTCGAAGTTTTTCGGCTGCCAGACCTGACCGTCTTCCATGCGCACTTCAAACGGACCGTCGGTAACGACCGTGCCGAGATGAAATCTTGCCGGCTGCTGCAGGGCCGCCAGCACCACCGCCGGCTTGGCCAGTGAGCCGATCGGCCGCTGCGCATCCAGCGCCCGGTTGAACCCGGCGCTGCGCGGTGATTTGTCACCCACCAGCGCCAGCACATCGCCCTGATCTGGCGCGGTAATAATCACCGCACCGTTGAGCTCCTTGTGCGGAACCAGAAAATCACTGAGCTTCTGCTCCGCCACCAGTTGCGCCAGCACATCCAGTGTCGAATGGATGATCAACCCTTCCGAAGCCAGAATATGCGACGGGTAATCCCGCGCCAGCTGGCGGCGCACCAGATCAATAAAATGCGGGAAGGCATACAGGGCCGAGCCGCCCTTCGGCACCACATCCAGCGACTTGTTGCGGAAGTGGCTCAGCACCTTCTCATCGAGCAGGCCCTGACTGGCTGCTGCCTGCAACACGGTATCGCGGCGCTGCCGGGCACGCTCGGGGTGGCGGCGCGGATCGTAGTAACTCGGGCCTTTCAACAAGCCGATCAGCATGGCGAACTGGTGCGGCTCCAGCTCCGCCAACGGCCGGCCGAAATAGAACTGCGCCCCCAGCCCCATGCCATGAATCGCGCGACCACCGTCCTGACCGAGATACACCTCGTTCAGGTAGGTCTCCATGATCTGCGCCTTGCTGTAGTGCAGCTCCAGCAGCAATGCCATGGGAATCTCGACCAGCTTGCGCGACAGGGTCCGCTCGCGCGTCAACCAGAAGTTTTTCACCAACTGTTGGGTCAGGGTGCTACCGCCCTGCTCCAGCTCGCCGGCACGCAGATTGGCAAACACGGCACGCATCAGGCCACGGATGGAAATGCCGTGGTGCTCATGAAAGCTACGGTCTTCCGTGGCCATCAGCATATGCACCAGTAACGGCGGCACTTCTTCCAGCTTCACCAGCACCCGGTCCTCGCTGTGGCCGGGGTGAATGCTGCCGATCTGCAGCGGCTCAAGGCGGGCCACCGGCACTGGCCGACCACTGCCGTCGGTCAATTTGCCAATGTGCGGCCCGTCAATGCGCAGCCGCACCAGCTGTGCCGGCTCGCCGCCGTCGCTGTCGCGGAAGCCGCGGGTATGCAGCAGCACACCACCATCAAAACGGGCATAGCTGCCCGGCTCGCGGGCCGCGCTGTCAGGCCGGTAGCGCAGTAGCGATAACAGTTGCTCAAGGTTCTGCCCGGTCATCGCGCGGCCGCTGTACAGCTCCACCGGCCGGGCATAGACCCGCGCCGGCAGCTGCCACTGATGATTGTCGAAGCGCTGGCGGATGCGGGCATCCAGCCAGGCCAGGCCGAGCAGGCCGATGACCATCCCGACCAGCAATAACTGCCAGAACAGCCGCCGCCAGCGCATGCTGCCAACCGCTGCGGACCCTGCCGGTGCCTTTCGGCTCGGGGATTTCTTCTTAACCGGAGATTTTCTCGATGCACTCATGGGCCGGCAGTATATAGCAGCGGCGGCCCGCCGACCGCGACACAACAAAGGCCGGCTGGGGATATCGACCCGCCTTCACGTTTGGCAATAGCCCCTGCCATCACCATAATGTTCGATCTTTGCTTTCAGGAACCCTGACTCATGACCCAGCGCTACGACATCTACGCCATTGGCAATGCCCTCGTCGACACCGAAGTCGAGGTCAGCGATGCCTTCCTTGCGCGCATGGGCATCGGCAAGGGCATGATGACGCTGGTGGATGAAGCCCGACAGCACGAGCTGGTTGCCGCGTTGAACAGCGACGGCCGGGTGCATCGTCGTGCCAGCGGCGGCTCGGCCTGCAATACTGCAGTGGCTGCGCAGTACTTTGGTGCCCGCACTTACTATGCCTGCCGGGTTGCCGATGACGACACCGGTCATTTTTTCGTCGACGACCTGCGCGCTGCTGGCGTCGACACCAATATGGCCGGCAGTAAAAGCAACGGCGTCAGCGGCAAGTGCCTGGTCATGATCACCCCGGATGCCGAGCGCACCATGAACACCTTTCTTGGCATTTCCGAGACGGTCGGCGAAGAAGCCGTAATTGAAGAGGCGGTGGCGGCCTCCCGGTTTGCCTATATCGAAGGCTATCTGGTCACCTCACCCAGCGCCCGCGCCGCCGCCATCCGTCTGCGTGAAACCGCGAAACGGGCCGGTGTCCGTACGGCCCTGACTTTCTCTGATCCGGCCATGGTGCAGTTCTTTGCCGACGGCTTGCGCGAGATGATCGGTGACGGTGTCGACATTCTGTTCTGCAACGAGGCCGAAGCCTTCGGCTTTTCCGGCACCGACAATATCGATGCCGCCATCGATTCACTGAAAGCGCATGCCAATGCACTGGTCATTACCCGCGGCGCCCGCGGTGCGCGTCTGTGGGATGGCGAGAACATCATTGATATCGAGCCGTTCCCGGTAAAGGCTGTAGACACCAACGGTGCCGGTGACATGTTTGCCGGGGCGTTTTTGTACGCACTGAGCCAGAACCACGACTTTGCCACCGCCGGCCGCTTGGCCAGCGCGGCAGCGGCGCGGGTGGTCAGCGACTTCGGCCCGCGCCTGCCGGCGGCGGAACACCTGGCCATTCGCCGCGACATTCTCGGCCACTGAGTTAAACCATTTGCCTCGATCATCGGGCAGCAACAGGACCTGATCATGCACATGCTTTGCCGTATTGATGAACTGCCGGATGACGGCGCCCGGGAATTCAGCGCGGACGGTCAATCGATTGTCGTGGTGCGCCGCGACGGCCAGATCCATGCCTGGCTGAACTGGTGCCCGCACCTCGGCATCGAGCTGAACTTCCAGCCGGATGTGTTTCTTGATTCCGACAACCAGTTCATTCAGTGCGCCAACCATGGCGCCCTGTTCGAAATCGATTCCGGCCACTGCCTGTCCGGCCCATGCAGCGGCGATAAACTGGTGGCAGTAAAACACAGCGTGCGTGGTAACGAGTTGTGGGTTGATGAGCTGCCGCAACCGGCATGACTACCTTGCCGTCCAGCCACCCGTTTGATGCACTGACCCCGGATGTCATTCTTGATGCTGTCGAGCAACAAGGCTGGCAAACCAGCGGCCATTTTCTCGCCCTGAACAGCTACGAAAATCGTGTTTACCAGATCGGCATTGAAGATGACGCGCCGATCATCGCCAAGTTTTATCGGCCGGCGCGCTGGACTGATACCCAGATCCTCGAGGAGCACTCTTTTACCGCCGAACTTCTTGATCAGGAACTGCCCGTGGTCCCGCCACTGCAGGATGCAGAGGGCCGAACGCTTTTTCGATATGGTGATTTCCGCTTCAGTCTGTTTCCACGCCGTGGCGGCCATGCCCCGCCACTTGATGATGACAACTGCCTGGAATCCATGGGCCGATGGCTGGCCCGCTTTCACAATGTCGGCGCAGTACGCGCATTCAGCGCGCGTCCATCGCTCACCATCGACAGCTTCGGACACCAATCCGTTGCTTTTCTGAGTGAAAATTTTGTCCCGAAAGATCTGCTGCCGGCCTGGCAAAGTATTACCCGTGACCTGCTCTCCATGGTGGAGGACCGCTTCGCCAGCGGCCGCAGCATCCACATGCTGCGCAGCCATGGCGACTGCCATCCCGGCAACGTGCTCTGGCGCGATGATGCCCCACACTTTATTGATCTGGATGATGCCCGCATGGCACCAGCCACCCAGGATCTGTGGATGTTGCTGTCCGGCGAACGCGAACAGCAGCAACAGCAGCTCGGCGCCATCCTTGATGGCTATAACGAGTTTCGCGACTTTGATACGGCCGAGCTGCGCCTGATCGAACCGCTACGCACCCTGAGGATGCTGCAATTCTCGGCCTGGATCGGCCAGCGCCGGGACGACCCGGCCTTCCCGCGTGCTTTTCCGTGGTTTAACAGTCCGCGTTACTGGGGCGAATTTATTCTTGATCTGCGCATGCAGATGTCGGCATTGCAGGAACCTGGTCTGATTTACTGATTGTTGAGAATCACGACCATCCGGTAGCTGTCTTGCCAATGATTCGATATAAAAGAGGATGTCAGTGGCAAGCCGGTAGTTCCCCATGGCAAATGCAGTTCAAGAACAGAAGCTCAGCGAGCTGATCAGCAGGTATATAAAGGGCCTGCCCCAGCGACTTCTTGCCATCAGTCAAGCCTGGGAGCGCCTCAAACACGTCGAGTGGAATGACAGGCACATTGATATCATGCTGCAGGAAGCTCACAAACTTGCCGGTAGCGGTAAAACATTCCAGTTTCCTGATATCAGCACCCGTGCTGCAGAGCTGGAATCCGCGCTACTGGCCTCGCGTCAGCCGCAGGGCGCCGGCCCGGATCAGCAGCAGCTGATCGCAGCGGCACTGGATTCTCTTGGTGGGGCCATTCGATACGCCATTGCAACGCACCAGGGCAAGACGCCAGTGCTACCGGTCACGCCATCGAACAGTCGCAAGACTGCCACCCTGACGCTTATTGAGGACGATGCTGATCAGGCCGCGCTGCTCAGCGAGTGGCTACTCCACGCTGGATATCAAACCCGACATTTTTCCAGCCCGGCAGAATACCAACCCCGCGACTCGAACGAGCCAGAAATAATCCTGCTCGACATCCATTTCTCCGGCTATGAAAGTGATGGCCTCACCTGGCTGGAGCAGGTGAGGGAAAAGATACCGGCCCATTGCCCGATCATCATCATGTCTACCCGGACTGATCTGGTTGCACGCATGCGCGCCCTGCGCGCAGGCGCCAGCGGCTTCATCAGCAAGCCAATTGCGCTTGATGAGCTCGAAGGCATGCTTACGCGAACGCTCCAGCAATCCGCACCGGAGCGGGAAAGAATACTTTGCATTGATGATGATCAGGAGATGCTCGCCTTCTATGGCGAGGTGCTTGGCAGTGCCGGCTATCAGGTCGAAACATTGGAGCAGCCGTTAAAGATACTGCATCGACTGGAGCACTTCCGCCCCGACCTGATCATTCTCGACCACAGCATGCCAGGCTGTAGCGGCGCTGACCTGGCCGCGATGCTGCGTCAGGATCCGCAATTTATGACCCTGCCAATAATTTTTGCCTCTGCGCATGCAGCGGAGTCTGTGCGGCGGCAACCGCAACTATTGGTCAATGACTGGCTGAAAAAACCGGTGGAGGCGGAATCGCTGCTGCTTGCCGCAAAACGCCAGCTGGCCCGGAGCGCTCAGCTCAGTAGCCATATCCGCAAGATCAGCCAACGACCGGCCAATAGCCTGTTACTTCATGAGGGCGCCTTTCTTGCTGAACTGGAGAAACTGATATCACAGTCACAAGGCAAAAAAAGCTATCAGCTACTTCATATTGCCGTCGACCAGCACGACTACCTTCTGGCGAAAGAAGGGCGACAGCAGGTGGCGCGGCAAACCCGGGATATCGAGCAGTTCCTGTGTCAACGGCCCGAGATAGCCGGTCATGGCTGTGTTATCGGATCTCTTTCGTTCATGGTGCTGGCGAACACCGAAAATGATCATTTTGCCGAATCATTGCTTGCCATGCTCGCGGCCAAAAAGTGGTTGCTTTCTGATGGCGCGCTAACATTCAGCATCGGCAGCACGCCTTTTTCTCCCGGCGCACACCTTGGGGACACTCTGCGGCGTGCCGAACAAGCCTGTGCAGAAGCGATAAAGCAAGGCGGCAACCGGGCAAAAGTCCAGCCCGCCACTGCCACCTCAGGCGCTTCCGTTGGCGACCATCAGGAAGCGGTGACGTTGATACGCAACAAGCGCTTCAAGCTGATGTTCCAGCCAATCATCAACCTGGAAACCGGGGAAACCCTGTTCGAAACTTTTGTTCGCCTCGAAGGCAAGGACGGCCATAGTTTCACGCCGCAGAATTTTGCCGCGCTGGTTGCCGCCAATCTTGATGGCGGCGCCTATAGCCTGGATCGCTGGCTTCTTGATCAGGCGCTACTGCAGCTTATCGCACTGGGAGGCAAGGAAGCGGAAAAGTATGCGGTAGTTATCCGGCTCTTTTCCTCAGTGGCACAGATGGAAAAGCTGGTGCCCATGATCAGCAATGCACTGTCCAGCTCTCGCATTCGCGGGTCTCGCAGGGTTGTTTTTGCGGTACCTGAATCGCACCTGGTACGGGAACCGGAGCGAGCCCGGGGTGTCTTCGAGAAACTGGCAGGCCTGAAATGCGGCGTCATGCTAACCGATGTTGGTGACACCGACTTCAGCCATCACGTCATTCGGGATGCTGGCAGTGTGGATTTCATCAAGCTGGCATTACGGTACGGCAAGTCACAGGAGGGCGCAGAGCTGATTACGCCGCTGCTGGAGGATATTCGTCAGCATTTCAACGGCAATATTGCCCTGATTGCTGCCGGCGTGGAGGACATGTCAGTGATGACTGCCTTCTGGGACAAGGGTATCCGCTATTTTCAGGGCTATTTTATCCAGCGCCCTGCAGATGTCATGCAATACAACCCCAATGCCTGAGCAAGCCCATGTTGAAGCCTGTCAAACCCGCCAATGAAGCTGATCGTCTCGCTGCCCTCCATGCCCTTGGCGTCCTTGATACGTCTCCGGAAGAACGCATCGACCGGATCACACGGCTTGCCCGCAGCTGTCTGAATGTACCCATTGCACTGGTTAGCCTGATTGATGAAAACCGCCAATGGTTCAAGTCTCGTCAGGGACTCGATATTTCGGAAACGCCGAGAGACCTGTCGTTCTGTGCTCACGCAATACTGAATGGCGATCTGTTTATTGTGCCGGACGCCCTTCGCGACCCGCGTTTCATTGATAACCCCTATGTCATTGGCGATCCTTACATACGTTTCTATGCCGGCATGCCCATTACCCTGAGCAGCGGCTTCACTGTTGGCACCCTGTGCATCATGGATCGTCGGCCACGCCACCTTGAGGCGCGACAGGTTTCGATTCTTGAAGATCTTGGTCGCTGTATTGTTGGAGAACTGGAAAGCCAATCAACACTGTCTTATCTGAAAACCATTCGAGATCAGGAACAACAGCTTCGCGCCGTGCTTAATGGTGTCAGTGAGGCGATTATACTGGTGGCCGACACCAATATAATTCAGGCTGCCAATCCAGCCGCAACTCATCTGTTCGGCCTCGAAACAAGTCAACTCATCGGCAAACAGGTGACATTCCTGCTACCGGAAATTGACAAGCTCCAGTGGCAGAGCAGAACTCGCGCCGAGCGCCAACACACACGTGTGCTGGCAGAAAATGGCGCCGAGCTTGATGTCGAGGTATCCATTCAGCGCAGCACGGTTAATGAGCACTCGATGCAGGTAATGGTCATTCAGGATGTCACTGATCGCCTCAAAGTTGAACGCATGAAGGCAGAGTTTGTATCGACTGTCAGCCACGAATTGCGCACACCGCTGACCTCCATACGAGGCGCCCTGGATCTGGTGCTGGATCGCTTTCACAATCAGTTGCCGGACAAGGCCGCCATGATGCTGCAAACCGCAAAGCGCAACAGCGAAAGGCTGACGCTGCTAATCAACGACATTCTGAACCTGGAAAAACTGGAGGCGTCCTCCTCGCCGCTGGACATGGAGGAGCTGGATATCGTCACCCTCACTGAACAGGCAATCTCCGCCAACGAAAGCTATGCCCAGAAGTATCAGGTCAGACTTGTCCTGAAAGATGCGCCGATTCTTGCCTGGGTTCACGGTGATGAGCACCGGCTGTTTCAGGTCTACGCCAATCTGTTGTCGAATGCCATCAAGTACTCGCCCGTTGGTGGCACCGTGGAAATCTCAATCAGCTCCGCTGTCGGCAAGGTGACCGTCAGTATCCGCGACCACGGCCCCGGCATTCCCGACTCTTTCCGGGACAGGGTTTTCCAGCGCTTTGCCCAAGCGGACAGCTCGGATTCCCGTAAACGCGGCGGCACCGGACTGGGTCTGAGCATTGCCCGGTCAATCATAGAACGGCATTACGGCACGATCGGATTCCGTCCCGCCGAGGGAGGTGGCACGGTCTTCCAGTTTTCCCTGCCTGTCAGTGCCCCGACGGAGGAAAATACGCATGCCTGATTCAGTCAAACTGCTGTATGTCGATGACGACGACGACATCAGCAGCATCGTCGAGCTGGCCTTTGAAGGCGACGATAGATTCCATCTGACTGTCTGCCACTCCGGGCAGGAAGCGCTGATTGCTGCAGAACAAGCGCCGCCGGACATGGTGCTGCTGGATGTGATGATGCCGGGTATGGATGGCCGAGCAACCTGGCGCGAGTTGCGGGCGATGCATAGCCTGGCCGATATCCCGGTGATCTTTCTGACCGCCAAGGTTCAACCCGCCGAATTGCAGGAACTGTTCCAGCTTGGCGCAGCGGATGTGATCGCCAAGCCTTTTGAAGCTCTGTCCCTGCCCGACCGCTTGCTGGCCATCAAGCGGCAATAGCACGGAATGCCCGGTTGTTACCCCCCGGAGCGCAGAGGCACCGGGATATCCAGCCTGAACCCGTCCGCCTGTATAACGGTCTTCCAGCACATCACAACCACACCTTCTGCTATTGCCCTGCGCAGTAAATCGCCGTACGTCGAATCTATCTCGTCGGCCGGGCGTACCGCCTTCGCACCGGTATGTTGAGCACAAAAGAACAACACCGCCCTGTGCCCCTGCCTGACCACTTCCATCAACGTCAGCAAATGCTTCTGGCCGCGCTTGGTGACCGCATCCGGAAAGGCAATGACACCATGATCCGGTTCATCCTCGGCCGGGCCCAGTGTCACATTCTTGACCTCGATATAGGTGTGCGCGCCATCGGCATGATCCAGCGCGATATCCAAGCGGCTGTCAGCAAAGGTGACTTCCCGACGCAGCGCGGCAAAACGCTTCAGCCCGGGAATACGCTTTTCCAGAATCGCTTCCGCAACCAGCTGATTGGGGCGCGCCGTGTTGACCCCGGCCCAGTGACCATGGGCCACCTGCACAGCCTCCAGAGTGTGACGATATTTGCGCGCCGGGTTGCCGCTGTCCGAGTACAACACCGCCGCGCCAGCCGGCTGGCAGTTCTTCATTGAGCCGGTATTCGGACAGTGCAAGGTAATGACGCTGCCATCAGCCAGTTCAACATCGGCCATAAAGCGCTTGTAGCGGCGAATCAGCTTTGCCTGCTGCAGCGGCGGATCAAATTTCATCTGCCGTTCCTGCTGACAAAGCGGCGCAGCCGCTCCAGCGCTTCCTGCAAACGCCCTTCATCCGTGGTGTAGGCAATGCGCAGACATTTTTCCGGGCCATGCACGGCACCAAAATCCGCACCCGGCGTCAGGGCAACAAACTCCTGTTCCAGCAACTGCTCGCAGAAGGCGAAGCTGTTATCGGTAACAGCGCTGGCATCGACATAGATGTAAAACGCGCCCTGCGGCTCGCCAATAACCTTCAACCCCAACCCCGGCAATGCCTGTAGCACAAGTTTACGGCGCGCATCGAGCACATCGCGACGACGATCCAGTTCAGCACGGGTTTCCGGCAGAAATGCCGCCAGCGCTGCATGCTGGGATATAGTGGCGGGGGCGATAAAAAAGTTCTGCGCCATACGTTCCAGCGCAGCGACATGTTCGTCCGGCACTACCATCCAGCCCAACCGCCAGCCGGTCATACCGAAATATTTGCTGAAGCTGTTCAGCACCAGCGCGTCAGGCGCATCAGACAACACCGTGTGAACCGGTTGTTCGTACACCAGTCCCTGATAGATCTCGTCAACAATCAGGGCGCCGCCCAGTTCGCGTACTGTCGCCGCGATGGCAGAACATTCATCGGCGGACAGCACGGTGCCGGTAGGGTTATCCGGCGAGGCCAGCAATGTGGCCACGGTGTTCGCCTGCCAGCACTGGCGGATTTTGCCGGCACTGACACGAACATCCGTCATGCTGCCGTCACGACACAACGGCAATGTCTGCGGCACGCCATTGACCAGCTCGACAAAGTGCCGGTTGCAGGGATAGCCCGGATCAGTCAGCAATACCCCGTCACCGGGATCAACCAGTAATGCCAGCGCCAGCTGCAAGGCACCGGAAGCACCGGGCGTCACGATAATCCGGCGGGGAGCCAGCATCAAATCGAAACGGTCGGCATAATAGTCCGCAATGGCCTGACGCAGGGCCGGCAGGCCGGTGGCGGGCGTGTAATGGGTCAGGCCCGCCGTCAGCGCCCGCTGGCCGGCGGCAACGATGGGCGCTGGCGTCGGAAAGTCCGGTTCGCCCACTTCCAGATGGATGACATCATGACCGGCGGCCTGCAGGGCCTGCGCCCGCCCGAGCAGCGCCATGACATGAAACGGGGCAATACGGTCGTTCCGGGAGGCCTGGCGAAACATGCAAATCAGTCCTTCTGTCGACTTTCAGTTTGGATACGTCCGGCTATAATGCGCGGCGCTTTTGCCAGGGCGACGTTCCATGGGTGACAGGACCCGATGTGACGGGTATTGTCGGACGTTTAGTCGGACCTGAGGTCCGGGCCGGCGGAGCCGGTGGCACACTAACAGCGAGCAGCGAGTATGTTAAGGGAGTTGATCAGAATGGCTACCCGCAAGAAAAGCAGCAGCACCAAACCGACAGCCAAAGCCACCCCGAAGGCGGATGCCGCAAAGAAGTCTGCTGCGGCCAAACCGGCCAAAACCCTGAAAAAAACCGCTGCAGCGAAACAGCCCGCTGCCAAGGCATCTGTAGTGAAAGCGCCCGCAAAAAAAGACAGCAAGCCCAAAACTGCCAAGCCTGCCACGAAAAAAGCTGCCGCCAAGCCCACGGCAAAACCGGCTGCAAAAAAGGCCGCAGCGAAGGCAGCTGCAAAGCCCGCGGCAAAAAAAGCCGGCCAGCCAGGCGCCAGCAATAAACCCGCCCCGAACAAAAAAGCAGCGCCCGCCAAGACGAAGGCCACTGCCCCGGTAAAAGGCAAAGCTGGAACAGCAAAGACTGATACCAGCAAGAAATCTCCGGCAAAATCGGCAGCCCCAAAAACTGCCGCCAAGCCGAAAGCAACACCCAAGGCGCCCGCACCGAAGCCGGCTGCCGCCAAACCTGCGGCCAGCAAGACGCCGGTGAAACAGGAATCAGCGAAACCGAAAACCGCCAGGAAGGCAGCGGTGAAACCGGCCAGTGCATCGGCTATTCCCGCCCGGCCTGCTTCCGTGTTACCGGCCAAACCGAGTGCGGGGAGAGCAACGCAGTCCTCTGTACAGGTACCGACACCCGTGAAACGCCAAACCAGCACCACCAACATTTCCGCTTCGACAACGCCGATTTTTGGCCTCGCACCCTACATGCCGGGCAAGAACGAGGAATACATGAGCCCGGCGCAGGGCGAGCACTTCCGCAAGATTCTGCTGGCCTGGCGCCAGGAACTGATGGAGGAAGCGGACCGCACCATGCACCATCTGCAGGATGAAGCCGCCAACCTGCCGGACCCGAACGACCGGGCCACCCAGGAGGAGGAGTTTGCCCTTGAGCTGCGCGCCCGTGATCGCGAGCGCAAGCTGCTGAAAAAGATCGAAAAAGCGCTCGACAAGGTCGACAAGGGTGACTACGGCTGGTGCGAAGCCTGCGGCATCGAGATCGGCATCCGCCGCCTTGAAGCGCGGCCCACCGCCGAGCTCTGTATCGATTGCAAGGAGCTTGCCGAGATCAAGGAAAAGCAGCTCGCCGGCTGATGTTCGCGGGCCTGCCTGATCTGCATGAAACGCCGGGGCAACCCGGCGTTTTGCATTGCCGGAGACAGCAATGACAGCACCGCACTATCGGGGCAGGTTTGCGCCAACACCGTCCGGGCCGCTACATTTCGGCTCGCTGGTGATGGCGCTGGCCAGCTGGCTGGACGCCCGCCACCATCAGGGCGAATGGCTGCTTCGTATTGATGATATCGATCCACCCCGCGAGCAACCCGGCGCCGCCGACAGCATCCTGCAGCAACTCGACGCCTTTGCCCTGCACTGGGACGGTCCGGTGCATTACCAGAGCCGCCGCCACGAGGCATATGAGGCGGCCGTGCAACAGCTGCTGGCAGCAGGGGATGCGTTTTACTGCAAGCTGTCCCGGCGCGAGCTGGAAGCAATCGACAACCTTCACCCCGGCAAGTCCATGGCGGTGAATAACGTCGAGGATGCCGCAGTCAGGCTCGCAGTGCCGGCCCGGCCGGTCTGTTTCGATGATCGCTTTCAGGGCCGCCAACGCTTTCATCTTGACCGGCACGAAGGCGCTTTTGTCATCCGGCGCCGGGATGGCCTGTATGCCTACCAGCTGGCCTGCGCCCTTGACGATGCCGACCTGGCCATCACCGATGTGGTTCGCGGCATCGACCTGCTTGACTCCACCCCGCGCCAGATCCATGTGCTGAATTGTCTTGATCGGCCACTGCCTCGCTACGGCCACCTGCCGGTGGTGCTGGGCGCCGATGGCCAGAAACTGTCGAAATCTGCCGGCGCCGCCGCCGTCGAAGACGGTCAGGCAGCAATGACGTTGCAGCAGGCTCTGTCACACCTTGGCATTGAGGTGGACCTTGATCGGCCTGAACAGATGCTCGGCGCCGCCTTGCAAACCGGCCTGCCTACCCATTCCTGAAGCAGCCGTTTACCATGCCAGTACCCGGTTACGGATGCGCGCATGTACACCGATCGTCTGCTGATCATATTTATTCTCGGCACCTATCTGCTGTCACCAACCATCATTGAATGGTGGAGTGATGGCGGCCGGGCCTGGTTCCGGCCTTTTCTGGTCTGGGGCCTGTTGATCGGTCTGAGTTACTGGATTGGTCGCAGCCGGGACTTCGATGGACTTTAATTTCTACTACCTGCTCGCCATCGCCGGTGCCTGGCTGCTGTTTCTTTTTCTGATTGCCTGGATCACCGACCGCGGCTGGCTGCCGGCCAGACTGGTGCGCCACCCGATGGTCTATGTGTTTTCCCTCGGCGTGTATTGCAGTGCCTGGGCGGTGTATGGCAGCGTCGGCTACGCCTATCAGTACGGCTACAACTACCTCGCCTATTTTCTCGGCATTTCCGGTGTATTTCTGCTGGCGCCGATTCTGCTGGCGCCGATTCTGCGCCTGACCAGCACCTACCAGCTCGGCTCGCTGGCCGACCTGTTTGCATTTCGCTATCGCAGCCGCGCCGCCGGCGCGCTGACCACGCTGATTATGCTCGCCAGCATGCTGCCGCTGCTCGCTTTGCAGATCAAAGCCGTTGCCGAATCCGTCGCCATCATGAGCGGTGATGCCCAGCCGCTGGATGTCGGCCTCTGGTTCTGCGCCATGCTTGCGCTGTTCGCCATTCTGTTCGGCGCCCGACACGCCACCGCCCGGGAAAAACATGAAGGTCTGGTGGTGGCCATGGCAACTGAATCGCTGATCAAGTTGGTCGCATTTGTCGGTGTTGCCCTGATCGGCCTGTTCGGTGTGTTCGATGGCCCGGACGGCCTGAATGAATGGCTCGACCAGCATCCGGAGATGCTCGCCCGGCTTTACTTCCCGCTGCACGACGGCACCTGGCATAGCCTGATTCTGGCATTCTTTGTCTCGGCGGTGGTGATGCCTCACATGTTCCATATGGCGTTCGCCGAAAACCTGAACCCCCGGGCACTGATCACCGCCAGCTGGGCAGTGCCGCTGATGCTACTGGTCATGGCGATCTGTGTGCCGATTATTCTCTGGGCTGCGCTGGCAACAGATGTCGCCACCCCGGCGGATTATTTTGCCCTTGGCCTGTCCGGCAGATTTGGCGATCAAGGCGCCCTGCTGGCCTATCTTGCCGGCCTTGCCGGCGCCACCGGCATGCTGATTGTCGCCACCCTGGCGCTGTCCGGCATGACCCTGCACCATCTGGTGCTGCCGCTGCGGCGGCCACAACCCGGCGAGGACCTGTACCGCTGGCTGCTGTGGGCACGGCGAGTTCTGATTGTCGGCGTGATCGCTCTGGCCTACCTGTTTTATTCCTGGCTCGGGCATCGCCACAGCCTGATTTCGCTCGGCGTGATGTCATTCGTCGCCACCTTGCAATTTGTACCGGGCCTGATCGGCACCCTGTTTTGGCCCGGCGGTAATCGTCGCGGCATGGTTACCGGCTTGCTTGCCGGCTTCCTGATCTGGCTGCTGATGCTGGTACTGCCCACGCTGGATCCATCGCTGCACTGGACCGGTTTGTCGGAACTGCTTGGCCTGCGCTTTGCCAGCCCGCTGACCCAGTGGCATACCATTGCGCTTATGTCGGTCGCCAGCAATGGCATCCTGTTTGCTGTGGTCTCGCTGGTTACCACCACCAGCAGTGCCGAGGAAAATGCCGCCCAGGCCTGTGCTGTTGACAGCCTGCGCCGCCCCTATCGCTGGGAGCTGGAGGCGGATGATGTCGACGACTTTATCCGCTCGCTGGCGCAACCACTCGGCGCCGTCACGGCCGAACGCGAAGTGGAGCTGGCACTGCGCGATCTCACCCTGAGCCGCAACGAAACCCGGCCGTACGCCCTTCGGCGCCTGCGCGATCAGCTGGAGACCAACCTGTCCGGCCTGCTGGGCCCGTCAGTAGCGCATCAGCTGGTCGACGATCACCTGCCCTACAAGGCTCAGGGTGAAAAGGAAAGTAACGAGGACATCCAGTTTATCGAGTCGCGTCTTGAGCAGTATCGCAGCCGGCTTTCCGGCCTTGCCGCTGAACTGGACAGCTTGCGCCGGTTCCATCGACAAACGCTGCTGGAATTGCCGATGGGCGTGATCTCGCTCGGAGCTGACGATGAAATTATCGGCTGGAACCTGGCCATGGAAAAGCTGACTGGCATTTCCGGCCGACGCATGATCGGTTCGCGTCTCGCCAATCTGCCGGGCCCCTGGCGCGAACCGTTGCTCGGGTTTGCCAGAGGCGATGTCAGTCATCAACCGCAACAGGAAATCAATCTGCGCAGCACCACTCGCTGGTTGAGCCTGCACAAGTCTCGAGTGCACGAATCACTACATGGTGAGCGCGATGCCGGCCAGGTAATCGTGGTCGAAGACGTCACCGAAATCCGGGCACTGGAACTGCGAGCGGCGCATAACGAGCGGCTTGCTTCGATCGGCCGCCTGGCCGCCGGTGTCGCCCATGAAATCGGCAATCCGGTCACCGCGATCGCCTGCCTGACCCAGAACCTTGCCCTCGGCGCCTCGGATGACGAATTGAATCAGGGCACCAGCCAGATTCTCGAACAAACGCGGCGCATCACCCGGATTGTCGAATCGCTGGTGACCTTCAGTCACAGCGGCCAGCTACCGCAACATCACCACTTGCCCGTCGATATTCATGACACCGCGGCGGAAGCCATTGCTTTGCTGGCACTGGACCCGGACCGCCGGCGCCAGCGTTTTGAAAATTATTGCGCCAACGACCTGATGGTGTCCGGTGATGCCCAGCGACTGCTGCAGGTTTTTGTTAACCTGTTTGCCAACGCCGCCGACGCCAGCCCGGATGATCAGCCGGTCCGCATTCACGCCGAACGCACCGCCGATCAGATAGTGGTGAGCATCGAAGATCTCGGTCATGGTATTCCGGCGGCTCTGCTTGATACCCTGTTCGAGCCGTTTGTCACCAGCAAACCGCCCGGACGGGGTACCGGACTGGGCCTGGCGCTGGTATACAGCATTATCGAAGATCACCGTGGCACCATCCGGGTGGAAAGCCCGACCCGAGAGGATCACGGCACACGCTTTATTATCAGCCTGCCGGCAGCCAATACCGTGCCGGCGGCGGACGGGATCACAGCATGAGTCATGTTCTGATTGTCGAAGACGAACCGGTTATTCGCGGCGCCCTGCGCAAGCTGCTGGAACGTCACGACCACAGCGTGGTAGAAGCCGACTCGGTGGAGCAGGCCGGCAGTCATGATCTGCGTGATTTTGATCTGATCATCAGCGACCTGCGCCTGCCCGGCGCCCATGGCACCGACCTGGTCCAGCAGGCCAGACCCACGCCGGTTCTGATCATGACCAGCTACGCCAGTTTGCGCTCGGCGGTGGATGCCATGAAACTCGGCGCCGTCGACTACATTGCCAAACCGTTTGATCACGATGAAATGGTGATGGCGGTCAGCCGCATCCTCAAGGAACGCACCCTCAAGCGTGGCAATGATGCACTGCGTGCCGATCTCGCCCAGCGATATCCGGTCAGCGATATGATTGGCGCCAGCGAAGTGATGCGTGCCCTGCTGCAACATATCAACCGTGTCGCCGTCACCGACAGCACAGTGCTGATCTGCGGAGAGTCCGGCTCCGGCAAGGAACTGGTCGCCCGCACCCTGCACGACCGTAGTGAGCGCAACCGCGGGCCGATAGTACCGGTGAACTGCGCGGCCATGGCCAATGAAGAACTGGAGCAGCTGCTGTTTGGCGTAGAGCGCGGCAATAATAGCGAGCGCAGCCTGCGTGGACTGGCAGAAAGCGCCGACGGCGGCACCCTGTTCCTGGATGAAATAGATGAACTGTCGCCATCCGCTCAAGGACGACTGCTGCAACTTCTTGAAAGCCAGACGGTACAACGCATTGGTGCCACCAGTTCGCGCCGGGTGGACACCCGGATCATCGCTGCCAGCCATCGTGACCTGCCGCGACTGGTCGCTGACGGCAGCTTCCGCGAAGACCTCTACTACCGCCTGCAAGTGGTGCAACTCAACCTGCCGCCACTGCGCGAGAGGGGCGATGACATCCTGTTGCTGGCTGACAGCCTGCTGGAACGGATCAGCATCCGACTGAACCTGAAAACCGGCGGCTTCGGCGCTGAGGCCCGCCGCGCCATGAACCACCACCACTGGCCCGGCAATGTCCGTGAGCTGGAGAATGCCATCGAGCGTGCGGTAATCCTGGCCGATGGCGCGCCGATCACGGTAGAGTTGCTCGGCATTGATACAGCGGCAGTGCCGGTCCGTACTTTTCAGGACCCGAACGAGGATCTGTCTCTTGAGGACTACTTCGCCCGCTTCGTCATGGAAAATCAGGATCACATGACGGAGACCGAACTGGCCCGCAAGCTCGGCATAAGCCGCAAATGCCTGTGGGAGCGCCGCCAGCGTCTCGGCATCCCGCGTAGCCGCAATAGCGCTACCAGCGGATGATTTGCTACCAGACGTAACCGAAGTGTTACCGTCCTACACAGAAAACAAACGCCTGTTCCGGCAGTAGTCCAAGGGGAAACCCGGAAAGCCAGTAACTAATTGTTTTAAAACAAGATTTCCAATTATTGCAAAGCCTGCCCCACGACGGCACTATGATTTCCACGCTGCATAACAAAAACAACGGCGAATATGGCTCCCGGATCTAATAACAACAGCCGGCCGAGATAACAAAAACAACAGTTCAACGAGCCAATACAGCATGGCCGCCCAAATGAGGCGGACCGAAAGCAAAATCAGAAAACGAACAACAACAACAATAGAATCAGCGCAAAAATAGGGGATCAGGGCGGAGCTCTGGTCCCTTTTTACTTTTTACCCTCCCCCACTTCCGGCATGTGTGGCTGCTTGCAGGGCAGTACACCAAGCGATTATCGGGGAGCGACTGTACTGGCCCCTGCAAGCAGTCCATGCCCACAGACCGATATCCGTTACCCGAGCAGTCCACGTCGGTGTTAACATCCTCCGCTTCCTGACGCCCCGAAGGTCAATCCGTTCCATGCTTCGCAAGATTGCCAATTACCTGACGCAACCACTGGGCCCTGTGACCCGACTGCTCGGACGGAGTTCCGCCCCGGCTCTGCCGGTGCCGGAAATCCACTCCCGTGAGCACCACGACATTTCCCGTCGCGACATGAGTCGTGCGGCACTCAATGTGCTGTACGGCCTGAACAAGGGCGGCTTCGAGGCCTATCTGGTCGGTGGCTGCCTGCGTGACATTCTTGCCGGTGAAAAGCCGAAAGATTTTGATGTGGTCACCAATGCCACCCCTGAAGAGGTGCAGAAACTGTTTCGCCGCGCCCGGGTCATCGGCCGTCGGTTCAAGATTGTTCATGTCTACTTCGGCCAGGAAGCGATTGAGGTCGCCACCTTCCGTGCGCTGAGCGAGCCGGATGAACGCGAGGAATCCGAACACGGCATGATCCTGCGCGACAATATCTACGGCAGCATTGAGGAAGATGCGCTGCGCCGTGATTTCACCATCAATGCGCTCTACTACAACATCGACAATTTTGCCCTGTATGACTTCATGGGCAGCATGGAAGACATTCGCCGCAAACGCATTCGCATCATCGGCGACCCGGAGCGACGCTACCGCGAAGACCCGGTACGCATGCTGCGCGCGGCACGCTTCGCTGCAAAAATGCAGTTCGAACTTGATCCGGCCACGGAAAAGCCGATCCATCAGCTTGGCCTGAGCCTGCATCAGGTGCCTGCTCCACGGATGTTCGATGAGCTACTGAAGCTGTTCCTTACCGGCCACGCCCGGGCATCAATGAAATCCCTGCAACAACTTGGCCTGCTGGAAATTCTGATCCCGGAATCCGGCCAGCAGCTGCATGACCGTGATAGCGGGATCATCTGGCAAAAACTGATTGAACAGGCCTGCATCAATACCGATATTCGTATTGCCAATGAGCGTCCTGTGACACCTGCTTTCCTGTTCGCCGTACTGCTCTGGCCGGCAGTGATAGCGCGCACGGAGAAGCATGTCGAGCACGGACTGCCGTTTGCCCCGGCCCGGCAGAAAGCTGCCGGTCAGGTGATCCATGCCCAGAACGAAATCACCGCCATTCCGAAACGCTTCAGCCAGATGATCCGGGAAATCTGGGATCTGCAGCTGCGCCTCGACAAACGACAGGGCCGGCATGCGGAGGCTCTGGTGGCTGACCAGCGTTTTCGAGCCAGCTATGACTTCCTGCTGCTGCGCGAACAGGCCGGCGAGATCGAACCGGGCCTGGGCGACTGGTGGACCCGCTACCAGGAAGAAGACGAGCATGGCCGCATGGAAATGGTGCGCCAGCTCGGCAAGTCCGCAGCGCCTGGCAAAAAACGGCGCCGCCGCCGCCGCAAGCCGGCTGGTCCGGCATGACCGACGCCTTCATTGGCCTCGGCAGTAATCTTGGGGACAGCGTCGCACTGCTGAGCAAAGCGCGGGCAGCACTGGGATCGCTTCCACAGAGCCGACTCACTGGCATTTCACCACTGTATCGCAGCGCCCCGGTCGGCCCGCAGGACCAGCCTGACTTTTTCAACGCGGTGGCACGGATCGATACCCTTCTTGATGCCCCCTCATTACTCGTCGCCCTGCAACAGATCGAACAGCAGGCCGGCCGGGTGCGTGTGCGTCATTGGGGCGAACGCACCCTGGACCTGGATATTTTGCTTTACGGCAACCAGCGCATTGACCAGCCGGACCTGCAGGTGCCACATCCACGACTGCATCAGCGCGCCTTTGTGCTGAAACCGCTACTCGATATTGCTGCAGAGATCACCCTGCCGGATGGCACCGCACTGGCGCCCTATTGCGCCGCGGTCGAGGACCAGCCAATCTGCCAGTATTCCGATGACCGCTGGAGTCTGATCCCTTGAGCGAACTCATCCCGCCCGGCACTACCGCGCCGCGCTATATCGTTGTCGAAGGGCCGATCGGCGTTGGCAAGACGTCGCTGGCACGCAAACTGGCGATGACCTTCAACTACGAAATGCTGCTGGAGCAACCGGAAGAAAATCCGTTTCTGGCACGTTTCTACCAGTCGCCGCGCCAGTACGCTTTGCAGACCCAATTGTTTTTCCTGTTCCAGCGCGCCGAGCAGATGCGGGCACTGGCACAGAACGAGCTGTTCAGCCCGGTGCGGGTCAGCGATTTTCTGCTGCAGAAAGATCGGCTGTTTGCCGAGTTGAATCTGGATCAGGACGAGTTCGCCCTGTATGACAACGTCTACCGCCACCTGACCCCGGCAGCGCCGAAGCCGGATCTGGTGATCTACCTGCAGGCTCCCAGCCAGGTGTTGCTGCAGCGCATCCAGCAACGCGGTATCCAGCATGAAAAGCCGATCAGCGCCGACTACCTGAACCGCCTCAACGAAGCCTACGCCCGCTTCTTCCACTTCTACGACGAAGCGCCACTGCTGATCGTCAACGCCTCGGACATTGACCCGGTCCACCGCGATGACGACTATGCCCAGCTGCTGCGCCGGGCGCTGGACATCCGTTCGGGCCGGCACTACTTTAACCCGCGCCCGCTGGCCGGCTGATTTCGCCCGGCCAACCCGTTTGATTCACCGGAGACCAGACCATGGCCGTGACGCTCCGTACCCTGCAACAGCGCAAACAGAACGGCGAGAAGTTTTCCGTGCTGACCGCCTACGATGCCTGTTTTTCACGGCTGATCAGCGAGGCCGGGGTCGATGTGATGCTGGTCGGCGACTCCCTTGGCATGGTGCTGCAGGGCCACGGCAGCACCCTGCCGGTGACCACCGAACAGCTCGCCTATCACACCGCCGCCGTGGCCCGTGGCAATCAGGGCAGCCTGATCATGGCCGACATGCCGTTCATGAGCGGCGCCACGCTTGAGCGGGCACTCACTTCTGCCCATGCGTTGATGCAAGCCGGCGCCAATCTGGTCAAACTCGAAGGTGCCGGCTGGCTGGCGGAGACCATCACCGTGCTGAAGCGTAACGGCGTGCCGGTCTGCGCCCACCTCGGCCTGACCCCGCAATCGGTTAATGCCTTCGGTGGCTACCGGGTTCAGGGCCGGGACAAGTCTGAGGCCGAGCGGCTGATCGAGGATGCCAGGCAGCTGGAGCATGCCGGCGCCGACGTCCTGCTGCTGGAGTGCGTGCCGCGCGATGTCACCGCCGAGCTGCTCCAGGCTGTGCAGGTTCCGGTAATTGGTATCGGTGCCGGCCCGGAGTGCGATGGTCAGGTGCTGGTGATGCACGACCTGCTCGGTATCACTCCGGGCAAGCCGGCCCGCTTTGTCCGCAACTTTGCCGCCGAAACCGGTGATATCCGCGCCGCCTTCGCCGCCTATGACAGGGCCGTCAAGGACGGCAGCTTCCCGGCCGCCGAACACTGCTTCTGAGCCCCCAGCCGAGAGCCAGCATGAAAACCGTACATACCATTGCCGAGACCCGGCAGCAGGTCCGCGACTGGCGTCAGGCTGGCCTGACCATCGGCTTCGTGCCGACCATGGGCAACCTCCACGCCGGCCATATCAGCCTGATTGATGAAGCCCGCCGCCACGCCGACAAGGTGGTCGCCAGCATCTTCGTCAACCCGACCCAGTTCGGCCCGAGCGAGGATTTCGACAGCTACCCGCGCACCCTGGACGCCGACAGCGAGAAGCTGGCCGCGGCCGGCTGCGACCTGCTGTTTGCCCCGTCGGTAGACGAGATGTATCCGGAGAAGAACCGCACTTGGGTCGACGTCGATGATCTCGGTGATTACCTTTGCGGCGCCAGCCGCCCGGGCCACTTCTGCGGGGTCAGCACCGTGGTCAGCAAGCTGTTCAATATCGTCCTGCCGGATATCGCCTGCTTCGGCGAGAAGGACTTCCAGCAGCTGGCGATCATCCGACGCATGGTGCAGGATCTGTTCTTCCCGGTGCGGATCATTGGCGTGGCCACCGCCCGGGAGGCCAACGGCCTCGCCATGAGCTCCCGTAACGGCTATCTGAGCGCGGCTCAGAAGGAGCAGGCCGGGGCTATCCATGCCGCCCTGCAAGCCCTCAAGGCCCGAATAGAGGCCGGGGAACGGGACTATCCGGCGCTGGTCCAAGCCGGCACCGAGCAACTGACTCGGGCCGGCTTTGCGGTTGACTACCTGAGTATCAGCCATGCCGGCACGCTGGCACCGGCTACTTCGCCGGACAGCCATTTGCTGATTGCCGTAGCGGCCAAGCTGGGCGACACGCGATTGATAGACAATGTCAGCCTGTCAATTGCACGCGACCGGTGATTCATAGATACTGGCGCCCCATTTTTGGTACCAATGCCGTAGCAGGACGCGCGCTCATCTGGTTGGAAACCTGCTGTAAACCATGGGTAGCTGAGAGAGGTATTAGCCATGCAGTGCACGATGCTGAAAGCCAAGCTGCACCAGGCCCGCGTAACCCATGCGGAACTGGAATACGAAGGCTCCTGTGCCATTGATGGCAATCTGCTCGATATGGCCGGCATTCTGGAGTACGAACAGATCCAGATTTACAACGTCGACAATGGCGAGCGATTCACCACCTACGCCATTCGCGCCGAAGAAGGCTCGCGGATGATTTCCGTCAATGGCGCCGCCGCCCACAAGGCCGGCCCGGGAGATCGTGTAATCATTTGCGCCTACGCCAACTACAGCGCCGCCGAACTGATCAACTTCAAGCCACGGCTGGTTTATCTGGCCGAAGGCAATGCGGTCAAGGGCGCCAGCAACGCGATTCCGGTTCAGGTTGCCTGATCTGACCGATTCCTGAAAAACGCCGGCGCAAGCCGGCGTTTTCTATCCTCTTAAAATCCAGTGCCAGCGCTTTACCTGCGTGATCTGATGGTCAATAGTTACTGCCTCGCCGAAAACAACAACAGGAGTCAGTATGTCTGGCAGCAAACTTTATCCGGTTGCGGAAACTTTCAAACGCAGCGCCCTGATAGACCGTGCCACTTACGAGGCCTGGTACCGCGAATCCCTCGACAGCCCCGACACCTTCTGGGCCAGCCGCGCCAGCGAACTGCTCGACTGGATGAGTCCGTGGCAAAGTGTACACAGTGGCGATTTCAGCAAAGGCGAGGCGCGCTGGTTTGACGGCGCCACCCTCAATGTCAGCGTTAACTGCATCGACCGACACCTGCCCGAACGCAGCGATCAGACCGCCATCATCTGGGAAGGCGACGAACCGGATCAGTCAAAGCACATCAGCTACCGCGAACTGCACGAGCAGGTCTGCAAACTTGCCAATGTGCTGAAAACCCGTGGCGTGAAAAAAGGCGATCGAGTCTGCATCTACATGCCGATGATTCCCGAGGCTGCCTACGCCATGCTGGCCTGCACCCGGATTGGCGCGGTGCATTCTGTGGTGTTTGGCGGCTTCTCGCCGGAAGCACTGAAAGACCGCTTGCTGGATGCTGATGCCCGCATCCTGATCACCGCCGACGAGGGCGTGCGCGGCGGCAAAACGGTAGCACTGAAAGCTAATTCCGATGCGGCACTGAAGCACTGTCCGAATGTGCATACCTGTCTGGTGGTGAAGCGCACCGGCGGCAAAACCGATTGGCACCATGGCCGCGATATCTGGTACCACGAGGCCATGATGCAGGCCGACGGCCATTGCACACCGGAACCGATGGCCAGCGAAGATCCGCTGTTTATTCTTTATACCTCCGGCTCCACCGGTAAACCCAAGGGCGTACTGCACACCACTGCCGGTTACCTGCTTGGCGCTGCGCTGACGCACAAATATGTATTCGATTATCACGACGGCGATGTTTACTGGTGCACCGCCGACGTCGGCTGGGTCACCGGCCACAGTTACATCGTTTACGGCCCGCTCGCCAACGGCGCAATCACACTGATGTTCGAAGGTGTGCCGACTTATCCGGACGCGTCACGGTTCTGGCAGGTGATCGACAAGCACAAGGTGAATATTTTCTACACCGCGCCCACCGCCATTCGCGCACTGATGGGTCTGGGCGATGAGCCGGTCAAGAAAACCTCCCGCGCCTCACTGAAGCTGCTCGGCAGTGTTGGCGAACCAATCAACCCGGAAGCCTGGGAGTGGTACCACCGCGTGGTCGGTGAAGACCGTTGCCCGGTGGTCGACACCTGGTGGCAGACCGAGACCGGCTCAATCCTGATTGCGCCGTTGCCCGGCGTAACAGACCTGAAGCCCGGGTCTGCGACCTTGCCACTGTTCGGCGTCGAGCCGGCACTGATGGATGAAAATGGCAATGAATTGCCCGGCGCAGCCAGTGGCAATCTGGTGCTGAAACGCAGCTGGCCCAGCCAGATCCGCAGTGTCTATGGCGATCATCAACGCATGATCGATACCTATTTTTCCACCTACAAGGGCACCTATTTCACCGGCGATGGCTGCCGCCGTGACGAGGACGGTTACTACTGGATCACCGGCCGGGTTGATGACGTACTGAACGTTTCCGGTCATCGCCTCGGCACCGCCGAAGTGGAATCAGCGCTGGTGCTGCATACCGCCGTCGCCGAAGCCGCCGTGGTCGGTTACCCGCATGACGTCAAAGGCCAGGGCATCTATGCCTATGTATCACTGATGAGTGGTGTCGCAGGTAATGAAGCCCTGTTGAAGGAGCTGCGCGATTTTGTCGCGCAAGAAATCGGCGCCATTGCCAAACCGGATCTGATCCACTTCGCCCCGGGCCTGCCAAAAACCCGCTCCGGAAAAATCATGCGCCGGATTTTGCGCAAGATTGCCGCCAATGAACTGGATACACTGGGTGACACTTCAACATTGGCTGATCCGGCTGTGGTAGATCAACTGATCTCGGGACGAATGAACAGTTGATCGCCGTAACCTGTGAATAAAAAAAGGCCCCGCTAGCGGGGCCTTTTTTTATTTCCTGAAAGCGGAATCAATGATCCGGTTCAGGGTCGGACTCGGCCGCATTGCCGCCGTCACCTTTTCCGGGTCAGGCTGATAGTAGCCGCCGATATCCACCGGCTGCCCCTGCGTGGCAATCAGTTCATTCATGATGGTCTGCTCGTTATCGCCGAGCGCCTTGGCCAACTCGGTAAACCCGGCTTTCAGCTCCGGGTCCTCGGACTGCTCGGCCAACGCTTTGGCCCAGTACAACGCCAGGTAAAACTGGCTGCCCCGGTTATCAATTTCACCAGCCTTGCGTGACGGCGACTTGTCCTCATCAAGGAACACCGCAGTGGCCTGGTCCAGCGTTTTTGCGAGAATACTGGCCTTGCTATTACCGGTTTTGTCACCCAGATCCTCCAGCGACACCATCATCGCCAGGAACTCGCCAAGTGAATCCCAGCGCAGGTGATTTTCCTCGAGGAACTGCTGAACATGTTTCGGCGCTGAACCACCAGCGCCGGTTTCAAACAAACCACCACCGGCCAGCAAAGGCACGATCGACAGCATCTTGGCACTGGTGCCGAGTTCCAGGATCGGGAACAGGTCGGTGAGATAATCGCGCAGCACGTTGCCAGTCACCGAAATGGTGTCCTTGCCGCGCAGCAGGCGCTCCATGGTGTGACGAATTGCCTGATCCAGCGACATGATGCTGATATCCAGACCTTCGGTGTCATGCTCTTTCAGATAGCGCTGGACCTTTTCGATCATCTGGGCGTCGTGCGGACGTTCCGGATCGAGCCAGAACACCGCCGGCATGCCGCTCAAACGGGCGCGCTGCACAGCCAGACGCACCCAGTCACGAATCGGTGCATCCTTGGTCTGACAGGCGCGCCAGATATCACCCTTCTCGACCTCATGCTCGAAGTAGACTTCACCGCTCTGGCCAACCACGCGCACGGTGCCGTCTTCCGGCAACTCGAAAGTCTTGTCATGGGAGCCGTACTCTTCCGCCTGCTGCGCCATCAGTCCGACGTTCGGCACCGTACCCATGGTGCGCGGGTCAAAAGCATCGTGGTGCTTGCAGAAGTTGATCACTTCCTGATAGATAGTCGCGTAGGTGCTTTCCGGGATCACTGCCTTGGTGTCTTTCAGCTTGCCGTCGGTGCCCCACATCTTGCCGCCGGCACGAATCATCGCCGGCATGGATGCATCGACGATGACATCGCTGGGCACATGCAGGTTGGAGATGCCACGTTCGGAATCCACCATCGCCATCTCCGGGCGGTGGGCATAGCAGTTACGAATATCTTCTTCGATTTCGGCGCGGACCGAGTATGAAAGGTTGGCAATTTTCTGGTACAGATTGCTAAGGCCATTCTTGGGATTCACCCCGATTTCTTCAAACAGCTCCTTGTGTTTCTCGAATACGTCCTTGAAATACACCGTCACGGCATGGCCAAACACGATCGGGTGCGACACCTTCATCATGGTTGCCTTGACGTGCAAGGAGAACAACAGGCCGGCCTTGCGCGCGCCCTCGATTTCCTCTTCAAGGAATTTACGCAACGCCTTGACACTCATGAACATGGCGTCGACCACTTCACCCTCAAGCACCGGCGTTTTCTCTTTCAGAACGATGGTCCGGCCATCTTTGGTCAGCAGCTCGATGCGCAGGACATCATCTTTTTCCATGGTCCGGGATTTTTCACCATGGTAGAAATCACCAGCCCGCATATGGGCGACATGGGTGCGCGATGACTGGCTCCACTTGCCCATGGAGTGTGGATGTTTCTTGGCAAAGTTCTTTACCGCAGTGGAGGCGCGGCGATCGGAGTTACCCTCGCGGATCACCGGATTCACAGAGCTGCCCAGCGCCTTGCCATAGGTGGCCTTGATGGCGCGCTCTTCGTCATTGGCCGGCTCGTCAGGGTAATCCGGTATCGGGTAGCCATGCGCCTGCAGTTCGGCGATGGCATTTTTCAGCTGCGGAATGGAGGCGCTGACATTCGGCAGCTTGATGATATTGGCTTCCGGTTGCAGGGTCAGTTGGCCCAGCGCCGCAAGGTTGTCCGGCACCCGCTTGTCTTCCGGCAGGTACTCGGGGAACAGGGCCAGAATGCGCGCGGCCAGAGAGATATCTACCGGTTCGACAACTATGCCGGCGGCCCGGGTAAAGGCATTCAGAATCGGCAGGAAGGAACAGGTAGCAAGGGCAGGAGCTTCGTCGGTCTGAGTATAAATAATCTTGCGTGTATCGGCTTTCATTATCGCCTCTTCTGGATGGAGGAACAGCGCTGTGGTGAGTCTGCTCTGTTAGGGCATCAGGATCTTCTGATGCCGGGACTTTCCCATATTCCGGCCATGGAGCGCCATGACCAGAAACAATAAACCCCGGCAAGCCGGGGTTTATTGTCAGTCGGACAGCACGGCCGGATCAGGCCTGGCTGGCTTCGAGCTGGGCTTCTTTCATGGACAGCTTGATCCGGCCACGCTGGTCCACATCCAGCACCTTGACCTTGATCATATCGCCTTCCTTGACGTAGTCGCTGACCTTTTCCACTCGCTCCTGAGCGATCTGGGAAATGTGCAGCAGACCTTCTGTGCCCGGCATGATTTCAACGAAAGCACCGAAGTCGACCACCCGGGTAACCTTGCCTTCGTAAATCTCACCCACTTCCGGTTCGGCAGTGATCGCCTCGATACGACGAATCGCATCCAGCGCCGATTCGCGAGTCGCACCGTACACCTTGATGGAGCCGTCATCATTGATGTCAATGTTGGCACCAGTGGCTTCGGTCAGCGCACGAATAGTGGCGCCGCCTTTACCGATCACATCGCGGATCTTCTCGGCGTTGATCTTGATAGTGATCAGGGTCGGAGCGTTCTCGCTCAGCTCGCTACGCGGTGCCGACATGGTCTTGGCCATTTCGCCAAGAATGTGCAGACGACCTTCGCGGGCCTGATTCAGGGCCACTTCCATGATCTCTTCGTTGATGCCTTCGATCTTGATATCCATCTGCAGGGCGGTCACGCCATTGGCGGTACCGGCCACCTTGAAGTCCATATCGCCGAGGTGATCTTCGTCGCCGAGGATGTCAGACAGCACCGCGAAACGGCCGTCTTCTTCCTTGACCAGACCCATGGCAATACCGGCCACCGGCGCCTTGATCGGCACACCGGCATCCATCAGCGCCAGCGAGGTACCGCACACCGATGCCATCGAAGAAGAACCGTTCGACTCGGTAATTTCCGAGACCACACGGATGGCGTACGGGAAGGTGGCTTCATCCGGCAGTACTGCCTGAACACCACGACGGGCCAGACGACCATGGCCGATTTCACGACGCTTCGGGCTACCGACCATGCCGGTTTCACCGACGCAGAACGGCGGGAAGTTGTAGTGCAGCATAAAGCGATCGGTGCGCGAGCCTTCCAGCGCATCGATGTTCTGGGCATCGCGCATACCACCCAGAGTAGCCGCAACAATGGCCTGGGTTTCACCGCGAGTGAACAACGCAGAGCCGTGGGTCTTCGGCAGCACTGTGACTTCGGTTTCAATGCGACGTACGGTTTTCAGATCGCGGCCATCGATACGCGGCTTGCCATCAAGAATGGCGTCACGCACGGTGCGGTATTCCAGCTCGGAGAACTGCTTGGCGACTTCGCCTTTCTCCGGCGCACCTTCCTCACCGGTCACCAGCGCTTCGATCACGGCAGCCTTCAGCTCGCCGATGCGGGCATAACGCTGCTGCTTGTCGGTGATGCTGTAGGCAGCGGCCAGATCAGCGCCCACTTTGGCTTTTACCGCATCGTACACGGCGGTGTTGGCGGCCGGAGCCTGCCATTCCCACTTCGGCGTGCCAACTTCGGCGGCAAACTCGCGCACCGCTTTGACCACTGCCTGCATTTCCATATGGCCGAACAGTACCGCGCCAAGCATCTGATCTTCGCTCAGCTCTTTGGCTTCCGACTCCACCATCAGCACGGCTTTCTCGGTGCCGGCCACAACCAGGTCCAGAGCAGAGGTCTTCAGCTCGGCATAGGTCGGGTTCAGTACGTACATGTCGTCAATAAAGCCGACCCGGGCAGCGCCGATCGGACCATTGAACGGAATGCCGGAAATGGCCAGCGCCGCGGAGGTACCGATCATCGCAGCGATATCCGGGTCAGCATTCTTGCTGACCGACATCACGGTGGCGATAACCTGCACTTCATTCATAAAGCCTTCCGGAAACAGCGGGCGGATCGGACGGTCGATCAGACGGCTGGTCAGGGTTTCCTTCTCGGACGGACGGCCTTCACGCTTGAAGAAGCCACCCGGAATGCGGCCAGCTGCGTAGGTCTTTTCCTGATAGTTGACGGTCAGCGGGAAGAAGCCCTTGGACGGATCCGCTTCCTTCTTGCCAACCACGGTAACGAGTACGGCGGTTTCGCCGATGGTGACCATGACAGCGCCGGTGGCCTGACGGGCGATACGACCCGTTTCCAGTACCACGGTGTCACGACCAAACTGGAATTCCTTGCGAACGATCTTGAACATGGTTTTCTCTTCTCTCGGTTTCTTCGTTAGTTACTTTTCGTATTAGCCTGAGGCGTGCGGGCGAAATCATACGCGAAACAGGCACTTGTTTCACCCGCTATCCGGTTGTTTGAGCCGCCCGGAAACGACAAAAGCCCGGCGTGCCGGGCTTTTGCGTGATGATCGTATGAGACCGGTCGATTAACGACGCAGGCCCAGACGCTCGATCAGGGTCAGGTAACGCTCGCGGTCCTTACGGGCCAGGTAGTCCAGCAGCTTGCGGCGCTGGTTTACCATGCGGATCAGGCCACGACGGCTGTGGTGATCCTTCTTGTGCTCCTTGAAGTGACCCTGCAAGGTGTTGATATTGTGGGTCAGCAGGGCAACCTGAACTTCCGGGGAGCCGGTGTCGCCTTCCTTGCGGCCATAATCCTTCAGCAGGGCGGCCTTCTCTTCTACGGTCAATGCCATGTTACTTCTCCTCAAAATATGCGAATGAAGAATCACGGGCAGCCGCGCATATTTACAGCTGCCGTGAGGTGCCTGCCCTGAAGCGGAATTCAGAGCCCGGCGACCAGACGACGGGGCGCAATACGCCCGTCTTCCAGTATTTCTCCGACCCCCAGAAAACGTCCGGTGGAGGCCTGATAAAGCGTGACCCAGCCATCGCGGGGACGGTCGCTCGCCATCACCGGCTGACCCTGCAGCAGGTAATGGGCGGCGTTGTCACCCAGTTGAGCGGCGGGCCAGTCTGCCACGGATGTGGATAAAGGCAAGAGCTGTTCGTCGATTGCCTCGAATCCGCCGCGTTCCTTCATCTCGCCAAGCTGGTCCAGGGTCAGCATCCGCTCCGCCGGGTAGGGCCCGGCGGTGAGCCGGCGCAGGGCCTGAACATGGCCGCCGCAACCGAGCTTTTCGCCCAGGTCCTCAACCAGCGAGCGGACATAGGTGCCCTTGCTGCAGGCCACCTCGAAATCGACCTCATCACCGCGCACAGCCAGCACCGAGATGCGGTGGATGGTTACCCGGCGCACCTTGCGCTCCACCTCGATACCCTGACGGGCCAGCTTGTACAGTGGTTGGCCGTTATGCTTGATCGCCGAAAACATTGACGGGATCTGCTCGATCTCGCCCTCAAACTCCATCAGCGCCGCAGTGACGGTGGCCGCGTCGGCCGTCACCGGGGCGCTACGCAGCACCTCGCCATCGGCATCGCCGGTGTCGGTCACCACGCCCAGCTTTGCCGTCACCTGATAGCTTTTGTCGGCATCAAGCAGGAACTGGCTGAACTTGGTCGCCTCGCCAAAGCAGATCGGCAGCATGCCGGTGGCCAACGGATCGAGGCTGCCGGTGTGCCCGGCCTTGGCGGCGGCAAACATGCGCTTGACCACCTGCAGGGCACCATTACTGGTGATTCCGGCGGGTTTGTCGAGCAAAAGGATACCGTTGACCTCGCGGCCACGATGACGTTTCGCCACCTGCTGTTACTCCTGATCTTCCGACTGACCCGGATCATTCGGGTCGCGGGGATGATGGCTGTCTTCGGCGAGGGCTTTCTCGATCAGCGCGGAAATCTCGCTGGCCCGCTCCGGCAGCTCATCGTAATGAAAACGCAGACGCGGCGTGGTTCGGGTATTCAGCACCTGCGCCAGCTCCGTGCGCAGGAACCCGGCGGCGCCATTCAGCACCGCCTCGGCTGCATGCCCTTCTTCAGCGCCCTGACCGAGCAGGGTGAAGTAGACATCCGACCAGCCCAGATCCTTGGCCACCCGGACGTCCTGCACCGTGACGTTACCGATACGCGGATCTTTCATCTCTTCACGGAACAGGCGCGCCAGTTCCCGCTGGATGTGATCCGCGATCCGGTCAGTACGCTGGAAGCCCTGCGGGCGACGGTGTCTGGTCATGGTCAGAGCGTGCGCGCAATCTCGCGCACCTCGAACACTTCGATCTTGTCGCCTTCGCGGACATCGTTGTAGCTCTTCACGGCGAGACCACACTCCATGCCATTACGCACCTCGGGCACGTCTTCCTTGAAGCGGCGCAGCGATTCCAGCACGCCCTCGAACACCACCACTTCATCACGCAACACGCGAATCGGACGATTCCGGTACAGGGTACCTTCGATCACCATACAACCTGCCACCGCGCCAAACTTGGACGAGCGGAATACATCGCGAACCTGGGCAACACCGAGAATTTCCTCGCGGCGCTCCGGTGCCAGCAGGCCGGACATCGCCTTCTTCACATCGTCGATCATCTCGTAGATGATCGAGTAGTAACGCAGGTCGATACCCTCACGCTCACACAGTCTCTTCGCCGCCGAATCTGCACGAACGTTGAAACCGAGCAAGAAACCTCCCGAGGTCATCGCCAGGTTAACGTCGGACTCATTGATCGCGCCAACGCCGCTGCCAACAATACTGACCTTCACTTCATCCGTGGACAGATCATTTAGCGCGCCAGTGATGGCCTCAAGCGAACCACGCACATCGGCCTTGAGAACGATATTGACCTGCTTCTGCTCGGCACCGTCCATGGTCGAGAACAGGTTCTCAAGCTTGGAAGCCTGCTGGCGCTTGAGCTTGGTATCGCGCTCGCGGTCCTGACGGGACTCGGCCACTTCACGGGCCTTGCGCTCATCCGGTACCACCAGGAATTGCTCGCCGGCATCCGGCGCTGCATCCAGGCCCAGCACTTCGACCGGAATGGATGGGCCGGCCGACTTGATCGGCTTGCCGTTTTCGTCATTCATTGCCCGGACACGGCCGAACGTACCGCCAGCCAGCAGGATGTCACCGATCTTCAGCTCGCCTTCCTGAATCAGTACGGACGCCACAGCGCCACGACCTTTTTCGATACGCGACTCAATGACTACGCCGCGGGCAGCGCCCTTTTCCGATGCCGTCAGCTCAAGCAGCTCTGCCTGCAGCAAAATGGCGTCAAGCAGATCGTCCACGCCCAGACCCGTGTGCGCTGACACGTACTTGAACTGGTAATCGCCGCCCCACTCTTCCGAAATCACTTCGTGCTGGGAAAGCTCGCTCTTGACCCGTTCCGGGTCGGCGCCTTCCTTGTCCATCTTGTTGACGGCAATAATGATCGGCACGCCAGCAGCCTTGGCATGATTGATCGCCTCGACAGTCTGCGGCATCACGCCGTCATCAACCGCAACAACGATAACCACAATGTCGGTAGCCTTGGCGCCGCGAGCACGCATGGCGGTAAACGCCGCGTGACCCGGGGTGTCGAGGAACGTGATCATGCCCTTGTCGGTGGTGACGTGATAAGCACCGATATGCTGGGTAATGCCGCCCGCTTCGCCTTCGGCCACTTTGGCGCGGCGAATGTAATCCAGCAGCGAAGTTTTACCGTGGTCGACGTGACCCATGATGGTCACCACCGGCGCGCGGGAAGCCTGTTCGCCGGCAGTTGGCACGAGGCTGGCAATATCATCTTCCAGCGTTGCGTGAGTGTCCTTGACCGCCTTTGGCGTGTGGCCCATTTCTTCCACCAGCAGCATCGCCGTTTCCTGATCGATATGCTGGTTCACGGTGGCCATCTCGCCCATCTGCATCAGGGCCTTCAGAACTTCACGCGCCTTCACGCTCATACGCTGGGCGAGATCCGCCACAGTGATGGTTTCCGGAACTTCAACGTCGTAAACCATCTTCTCCGTCGGGCTCTTGAAGCCGTGTTGTTTGTGGAACGAGCTCTTCATCTGGCCATGCGCCACAACCGGCATCACGCCTTCGCGCTCTTTACCACCCGGCTTGCGACGACGACGCTTGGAAGAACGCTCTTCATCGCGCCAGCTGGCTTCCATGGCTTCAACCACGATGCTGGCACCAGTGTCATCTTCTTCGGGTGCTACCGGCGCATCACCACGCTTCTCCAGCTCAGCAGCCAGACGCAGGGCTTCCTCGGCGGTCTTGCGAGCGGCTTCTTCTTCAGCCTTGCGACGATTCTCGGTCTCTACCTTGCGGCGGGCTTCTTCGGCCTCACGCTTGCGCTTTTCCTCGGCTTCGCGCTCAGCGCGCTCTTCCGGGGTTTCATTGATCACTTTGTCTTCGGCTTTTTTGCTGCTGCCGACTTTTGGCACATGCAGACGCTTGGCCTTCTCTTCGGCCGCCTTGCGGGCCTTATCTTCCGACTCCTGCAGAGCCTCCGGCGTCATGGCGGCGCGTTCGCTTTCTTCGCGCTGGCGGCGTGCAGCGTCCTCATCCGCTTTGCGGCGGGCTTCTTCCTCGGCCTTGCGGGTTGCCTCTTCCGCAGCAATGCGTTCGGCTTCGAGGCGCTCCTGTTCTTCGCGCTCGCGCTCCTCCGCCTCCAGCACATCACGCTTCACATAAGTGCGCTTCTTACGCACTTCTACCGCAACCGTTTTTGACTTGCCGGAATTGCCGGTGGTCTTGATAGTGGTGGTGGTTTTCCGCGTCAGCGTAATCTTCTTCGGCTCGGCATCCCCCGCACCATGTGACTTGCGCAGATGGGCAAGAAGCTGCTGCTTCTGCTCATCGGATACGCCCTCGTCCGCCGCCTTGTGGGGCAAACCTGCGTCGCGCATCTGCGTCAGCAACGTGTCGACCGGTGTTCCCACCAGTTCTGCCAGCTTCTGAACCGTCGTTTCTGCCATATCTCAACCTTGCTCCTGTTCGTTTCGTCACTTACCGGGCCATACAACAGATTATTGGCCGGCAGCTTCCTCATTCGCGAACCAGGGCGCGCGTGCTGTCATGAT